>JBEBHM010000670.1:0-4824 GCA_040080875.1 Pirellula sp. | reverse complement strand
ATCATAGGACTCGGCTAGCGCCTCAGGCTCAACACAAACCCATCGAAATACTGCGACGAAAGTGGGAAAGCCTACTAGCCGATTACTTGCAGCGTGGCTCGGCTAGCGCCTCAGGCACAACGAAAACAAGCAAATACGATAACTGAAAGCTGTACAACCTCCTAGTTCACGGGTTCGACTTTCACGCATTTTGCGAGATAGATTCAATGCTTACCATACATACGAGCGACAATATTTTGGTGCGATACTTGCCGTCATCATTCCTGGTTAATACGTGCGCTGCGATGTCGTCTACAACGGCCATCTCAAGGTTGAGAATGTCGAAATGTTGCCCGTCGTTCATATGGACACGAATAGGCCCCTTCCGGATGGCATCCAACAACGTATCTCTATCCATTTTTTCGATGCTCCCCTAAAGTTGGCCCCTACTCTCTCCGACACACGAGCCCGTTTTATCTTATTCTATGAATCGAGAGACCTCAAATGTCCATGCTGCGGATGCAATCACTGTATATTTATTACTCTGCCTCGTTCCGCCTTTTCCAACTTCCAACTTCCAACTTCCGAAATGTTTCGTCGAACCGTTCTGAAAGCAACAGGCATCTCAGCTGCAGCCATTGCAATTGCCCCGTTCCATTACCGGCGAGTGTTGGGGGCGAATTCTAGGATTGGAATTGGCTTTATCGGATACGGGCTCATCGGCAGTCGGCATGTCGCGGACTTTAAACGGGAACCTGACGTCGACTTGGTCGCTATGAGCGATGTTCACAGCCAACGACAGCAGCAAGGACTTGCGGCATTTGGGCACGCGGATGCCAAGGGGTACAGCGATTTCCGAAAACTTCTTGAGGACAATCGCGTTCATGGCGTTGTAATTTCCACTCCCGATCATTGGCATGCATTGCAAGCCATGCTCGCTTGCGACGCTGGCAAGGACGTCTATGTCGAGAAACCGCTGACGCTCTTTCAACGCGAAGGGCAATGGCTAATTCGAGTTTCGAAACGAACGAAGCGAATCGTTCAGGTCGGGACGCAACAACGATCAGGGTTACACTACCAACGTGCCAAAGCGTTCCTGCAATCGGATGGCATCGGGCGAATTCATTCTGTTCGAGCCACTTCGCATCGGAACATCAGCCCAGGTTTTGGAACAGCGGCGGATGGTGAACCGCCCAAGGAACTCGATTGGGATATGTGGCTTGGACCGGCGCCCACGAGACCTTACAACCCGTTGAGGGGCATCTATCATTTTCGGTGGTACTGGGATCATGCCGGCGGACAAATGACCAACTTGGGTGCGCATCATTTGGATATTGTCGATTGGATTTGCGGATTGGGATCTTTACAAAGTGTTACCAGCATCGGTGGTCGATTGGTATTGAAAGACCAGTCCGAAACACCGGATACACAAGAAACGGTCTTTGATCTAGGTCAATTCACGATCGGCTACTCGATACGGGAAACGTCTGGCGGCAATTCATTCACCCGTTTCTCGGAGACCGGCGCAGAATCATCGGCCACCCCGTCAAGCCTTGGTCTTGAGTTCGCCGGCAACAAGGGGCAGTTGTCGATCAATCGAAGTCGATATCGCGTGGTAGGGGATTCGGCGAATCAGCCCGAGAGTCAGATTCCAGGAATTGGAACTCATCCGGCTGGTGGGCCCAGTGCACCCGTTTCGAAATCCCAACGCAAACAGCGTATCGATTCCGTGGAAGACAACACAGGTAGTGACATCGAGCAGTTTCAAAATCATGTTCGCAACTTCTTGGACTGTATGGCGTCTCGCACGCCGCCTATCTCGGATGTGGAGAGCGCCCATCGCACGGCGACTGCATGCCATTTGGCCAACATCTCGCTTCGCTTGGGAAAGCAAGTTCGATGGGACCCGGTGGCAGAAAAAGTCTTGAATGATACACAAGCTCAAGGGATGCTCACTCGCGAGTATCGTTCCCCATGGGATCGAGAACTAAGATCCGTCGTGGATCGATGATCGCGTTTTGACTTCGTTGCATTTCTCTGTAACGATGAGTCGTTCGTCCCAACTTGTATGCGACTTGGGTGTGACTTGTGTGTGACTTGTATGCGACTTGTATGCGACTTGTGTGTGACTTGTGTGTGACTTGTATGCGACTTGTGGGTGACTTCTGCCGGAAGTCACCTTGAACTGTCAAGGAATCCTGAAACCGCTTGGCGTAGCTCGTGATTGGGCCGGTGTCGGGCGCAGGCCAATGATCGCACTCGGCAAGTGCGACCCACTCTCGCTTACTTATCTTGCATTGTTTTCCAAGGCTCTGTCTTAAAGAACTGAGCGATCATGGCCGGGGCAGCGTCTGGATATTTATGCGTGCCGTCGTGAACGAATGTAAATACCGGTGCTTTGGGAGACGGATAGACGGACCAAAGAACCTTCGCATCCTTGACCGCTTGTTGTTCACACGCATTGGAAGTGACGAGACGCTGAATCGTTGCTTCTTGCCATGCGAACTTAACGAGGGGATCGTTCGTGCCCGCAATGTGCAAAACAGGCTTTGGCGAGGGGCTCTGCGGGATGCGTCGGCCGGCAGCGGATGCACAGGGGGCAAAGGCAGCGAATCGATCGCTTCGTGCCGACCAAAGCAAATACGTGAAGCCACCTCCGTTGGAATGACCGGTCGAGTAAATGCGTTCTTTATCGATCGCAAATTCGGTTTCTAACTTTGCAAGCAGCGCGTCGAAAAATTTCAAGTCGCGATCGTTTTGATCGCCCACTTCCTTTTGCCATCCATTCTTCTTTCCTTCGGGGTCAGTAAGTTGACCAGGCGTCGGCAACCCCTGCATGTAGACGACAATCGCTTCTGGCCAGTGTCGCTCGATTTGAAAGGAGCGCTGAGCGTTTCGCGAGTTGCCACCATGTCCGTGGAATCCAAATACGACAGGGAGTTTGGAGGTCGACGAATCGCCCCCTGCGGACCCGGCGTTCGGCAGATTCGCCGAGGCAAGCCGAATTGCATCCTTTGGAAGATAAACTCGAGCAGTGCGTGGCGAACCAGCTACGTCCAAAGTCCACTCGGTGGTTTCGCCTTCGGCGCCCCCAATAGCATCCACACCAACAGCAAATACATAGATCACCTCGATCAGAGTAGAGCAATTGTCCCAATTGCTAGGAATGTAAATCGGCAATTGTACCAATTGATCAGGAAAAGTTCGGGATAACGGCACACGCAAGTCATGGGGCAATGAATCCAGGAACGATTGGGCTAGTCCCGGGCTGTCGCAAAGGATTGGAGCCCTAAGGGGTTGGCGTCCTTAGTCCACCAAACCTATTGCGTTCATTGGGCACAAGGCCCGCGAACGCCTTTTATCGGCGTCCTTAGTCCACCAAACCGTTAAGGGGCTAAATAGAATCGATTGAGGACAGTGGTTTTACTCTGCGAAATGAAAGGCTGGATTGGGTTTCAGAATACCGCTTGGATCTGGTACATTGTTCCAACACAAAGGAGTGCAAAATGGTTCGAGAACGCAAGATCCTGGCCAAACCAACCGAAGCCGACGACGAGGCCATCGACGAGATCGAGGGAGTTGAGACAGTCAATTCTCCTCAGTTCGTCGAGCCGACCACGGAACATGATGTCGCGCTTCGTCCCAAGCGAATGTCGGATATGGTGGGACAAAAGGACGTCATGGAGGTGATTCAAATCGCCATCGACGCGGCCAAGAAGCGAAACGAGCCGCTCGGACATATCCTTTTTGATGGACCGCCAGGGCTTGGCAAAACAACGTTTGCCACTTGCATTCCGCGAGAAATGGGTGTCCGGGTCGAAATGGCAAGCGGTCCATCGCTCAAGGCGCCCAAGGAGATCATCCCATTTCTAACCAACCTCGAGCACGGTTCGGTATTGTTCATTGACGAAATTCATCGTTTACCCAAGCCGGTGGAGGAGTTCCTGTACACGGCTATGGAGGATTTTCGTATTGACATTGTGCTGGGCGAAGGGGTCAACGCACGAACGCTCAATCTCCAGCTGAAGCAATTCACGATGATTGGCGCGACTACTCGTGCGGGCATGTTGAGCGCCCCTCTGCGTGATAGATTCCATATTCGGCAGCATTTGGGATACTATTCCGTCGACGAACTGATCGAGATCCTGAATCGCAACGCTCGCAAACTGAAGGTCGAATTAGCGCAAGATGCTGCGGAGGAAATCGCCAAACGAGCGAGAGGAACGCCTCGGATTGCCAACAATCGATTTTTGTGGGTCCGCGATTACGCGATGAGCAGGTCGGATGGTCGGGTTACATTAGACTCGACTCACCGCGCGCTCAACATGATGGGAATCGACCATATCGGATTGGACAAGCAGGATCGCCGATATCTAGAGACTTTGATTCGAGTGTTTCACGGGGGCCCAGCGGGGATCGAAGCCATTGCGCATACCATGAGTGTATCGTCGGACACGCTTGAGGACGAAGTCGAGCCATTCTTGTTGCGAAGCGAATACTTGATTCGAACTCAACGCGGAAGATGTGCAACCGCCAAGTCATTCGAACTACTTGGCATTCACTCGCCGAAGTGACCGCAGGTTCTTTGATTGCGACCAATGTCCCGATGCCAAAACTAGGCGGGACAATGAGATTTTCCCACTTTAGAATCAACGTTTTCGTTGGTTGTGTGTTGAGCCTGAGGCGCTAGCCGAGCCACGTTGCAGGAATTCGGCTAGGAGATCTTCCCACTTTCCAACGTCACAGATCATTCGATTAATTGAGCCTGAGGCGCTAGCCGATCGATCACGAAACTCGGCTAGCGCCTCAGGCTCAACACAAACCCAGCGAATGACTTACTACAAA
>JBEBHM010000669.1:0-4824 GCA_040080875.1 Pirellula sp. | reverse complement strand
CGCAAGGATGATCAACCTCTATATGACCGATTGTGGGGCTCGGGCTTTTTGCCAACGCAGCACCAGGGAGTCAAGTTCCGCAACACGGGTGACGCAGTGCTCTATTTGTCCAATCCACCAGGGGTTTCGGCAGAGTCACGCCGCAGCACGTTAGATCGAATTGCTCAGTTGAACCAACAGCGTCATACTACTTTGGGAGATCCGGAGATCCAAGCTCGCATCGCGCAGTACGAAATGGCCTTTCGAATGCAAACGAGCGTGCCTGATTTGTTGGATACCACCAACGAGCCACAACATGTATTGGACGCTTATGGTACCGATGTCAAGCGACCGGGCAGTTACGCAGCGAATTGCTTGTTAGCTAGACGACTCGCAGAGCGGGATGTTCGGTTCATCCAGTTGTTTCACATGGGTTGGGATCATCATGGTGGATTGCCAGCGGCGATTCGAGGTCAATGCCAAGACACGGATCAAGCAACGGCGGCGTTAATCAATGACTTGGCCCTGCGCGGATTGCTCGACGATACATTGATCGTCTGGGGTGGGGAATTCGGAAGAACCATTTACTCTCAAGGTGCGATCACCCAGGACAGTTATGGCCGCGATCACCACCCGCGATGCTTTACGATCTTGCTGGCCGGAGCCGGAATTCGCGGCGGCATGACGCTCGGAGTAACCGACGACTACTGCTACAACATCGTTTCTGATCCGGTTCACGTTCACGATTTGAATGCCACCATCATGCATCTCATGGGGGTAGATCACGAGCGACTGACTTTCCGTTACCAAGGCCGCGACTTCCGGCTAACCGACATTCACGGCAATATTGTGAAGTCAATATTGAGCTAACGCATAAGGAAAATGGGTCAGGCTGTGAAGCATCTTGAAGCTCCAATTCAAGTGCAAGGTCACTCTCGGCAAGCTCGGCAAGAGTGACCCACGGTGGGTCGCACGGGTGGGTCGGATGTGGGTCGCATCTGCCGGATGCGACCGTGAAGTTCTAAGGCGCAAATACCCCATGATTTCGCTGACAAAGTTTCTTCACAGCGTTGCCGCGTCGGGGAGCGGGGCTGGGGGTGAGCGGCTATAGCTGGTTGTTCGGTGGAGCAGCTCGACCAAAGGGTCTAACGAGCTACGTTCCTAATGCACGCGTGTTTGGTCGTCCAAACCGTCAAAACTCGCGAAGTGTTTGGGCGCTGGTTTGGGACAATGCCAGCAATCGAGCTAAGATTTCGACGCTGAGTGACGGCACTTCCAACACAATGCTAATTGCCGAAAAGCCAATGATAACAGGTGATGGAACTCCGGCTCTCGTTGCTTGGGGAATTCAAGGAAGCGTTGGTACACGCGCTGATGGTGCAAACATATGGGCAACCACCGATGCTCCTCCTGAACTCCATGCCTTTTTTGGTGTCAATTGCAATGACCCTAGCGTAAGCTGGGACGATGAAGATGGCCAATGGTGGCTGGGCAGTTGCAGATTTACCGTGAACAACGTGTCTAGAGAGTATTTCCAAACACCACGACCCTTGCGACCTCGCGACCAGCAACTTGTTTGGAATATCTACCCGATTCACACCGGTGGCGTTCTCAACTGCGTTTGGGGTGACGGAAGTGTTCGCTCAGTTTCAAACTCAATCGATATTGGCGCATGGTCGGCTTCGATCACGCCAGACGGTGGCGAAGTTGATCAGATCCAAGAATAACTTGGCTCGCGAATTCTGTTTGTTTTGTTGCTATGGGATCGGGGAAAGCCGAAATGGCTTTCCCCGTCATTTCTTTAGTCCCCATTTTACGAGTATTGCCCATTTCCATGAATAAACTTACTTGCTTAATGATTTGCCTCCTTGGCATTGCGGGATGCAGTGAAGTCAAGAAATTGGAATTGTCCCAGGCCAAACTTCAAGGAACGGTCACTTACAAAGGCAAGCCCGTCCCGCATGCGCTAATCGTCGTGAGCGTCGGTGCTGCAGGAGCTGGAGGAGGAATGGCGGGTCAAGGCTTTGCCGACAAGTCAGGTAAATACTTGATCGACAACGTTCCTGCCGGTCCGGTCAAGATCGGTGTCAATACGGACGCAGGCAAGGGAAACATGATGGGCGCAGCGATGGCCGCCGCTCAGGGTGGCGACAAATCGGCGGCACCGACCTTTGTTGATCTTCCAAAGAAATTCTTTGATCCGAACACATCTGGGATTGCAACCAACATTGACGATCCCAAGGGCGTAAATAACTTCGATATTAAGATTGACTAGTATGGACAAAAAACAATTTTACCAGGCCGTTCTGGCGGCTCTATTGCTTATTGTCGCCTGCGGGACTTTGTACTGGGCATTCACACGCACCGAAGAAGTGCCGTTGATCTTGTCCAAGGCATCGCTCAAAGGCAAAGTCTTGTATAAGGGCAAAGCGGTCCCGCATGCTCTGATCGTTGTTTCCGGGAGCGAAACGTCCTCGAGCGCGCAGGCAGACGCTCAAGGACATTTTCGGGTCGAGCATGCTCCGCCTGGAAAAGTTGCCGTTGGTGTTAACACAGAGGCCGGCAAAGGAATGATGCGGGGTGCGGCGATCGCTGCGGCCATGAGTGGATCGAAGGCTGACATGCCGACGTTCGTCGATTTACCCGCCAAGTTCTTTGCTCCGGAAACATCTGGTCTGTCCATCGAAGTTAAGAACAAAGATGGCGAAAACGAACAAGATATCCTGATCAATTGAGGATGGCGCAGCTAACTGCTCGCCGAGTACTGCGTGAATTCGTAGGATGCGGTTGCGATGTCCATCAACAGGTAGCATTGCAGGCCATCGTCGAAAGCGAGCGACTACACTTCGGACCAATGTCATATAGCTTCGTTCAAGGCCAAACATCGCTAACCGCAACTCGAAATAAATTCGTTGGATGTCAACTTATAGACAGAAGTCTCACTAAGGTACTCCGAATTAGGCACCGTCCCGAATTGCGACTCGGTCAACGTGGTACACTTTCACTTTACCCACGGCGGTCTCGCGACGAAAGTTCATGAGGCGAGCCTAACGATAACCTTAGGGAATGTTCTCATGGCGGTGCAGCGGTATTTCCGGTTTGGAATGATCTGGGCAGCGATGTTGGGTTGGCTGGCTTTTCCGGCACCCGAAGGTCGATCGCAAGAGAACTCGGAACAAACCCCGTTCAAGCTATTCGGACGTCGCGAAGTCGTATCGGAGAGTCAGTTACGAAAGGCAGGCCAATTCAGACTGCCGACACTGACGGCACACGATGAACAAATTCTGATCGAACACTGCCTAATGCTCACCGACCTCAAGGTAGTCAATGATGCCAGATGCCATGGACTTGGGCCGTGGAGCTTTGCAGGGCTGATGACCGAGGTTACCAACGCACCGGTAACTGGACTTGACCCCAAGCAGTTTGTCTATGACTGGATCAACGCCGTGGAAGGAAGTTTCACGGTATCAGCACTCGAGACTTGGGACAAATTGTCGGGTGGGTCAGGAAAGCTCAACGAAATAAAGTTCGACGGGTTGAAGTTGGACAAGGTCCCCTTTCGATTGCTTGCGATCGTCAACAGACTTGATCTTCGGAAAAATCTGGTGCTGGGCGGAACGGGGGCTGGCGAAATTCGGTTTGTCTATTTTCTACACGACGCTAACGGAGTTCCGCTGAATACGACGGTTATCTTCGAATTTGCGGTGCGGCGAACTACGTTCAATGAGATCCGGGCCTGGGGACGTGAATGGTATCAGCTCAGGCTAATCGACCTTGAAAAACCTGAGTTTAACATCGCGCTCCAGCAGATCACCGATCAATACACGTTGCGTGGCGCCGATGTCGAAATGCCGCCAAACCAAAGCGCCCTTTCCCAGATTCGCGTAAGTATTGAAGAAGGCAAGAACTGGCGTTTCGCAGAGTTCAAGGTAGATGTGCAGAATTCAGGCAAACTCGTGCCTGTCACGACCAAACAGACGCCGCTTCTCGATCTGAACAAGTCGAAGACGATCAACAAATTCCTCGCAGACTATGAAGCGGCAATTCTCGGTAACCGGCATCAGGCTCCGGTCAGGTTTGACGGAGAGGACTTTCTTGCTCGGAATGCGAATCTTTCATCCGGTCGCCCTCCGCAATTCTTCTGGACTGGAGACCGATTGCCAGACAAGCTGCTAGAAGCTCGCCACCGATTCTCGTTGAATACCTGCAGTGGCTGCCATGCTCGTGAAACCGATACTGACTTCTTTCATGTTGGCCCCCCAAAGAAAAAAGGGGATATCGCCATGCTGTCCAAGTTCCTTACGGGTATTGAAGTCGCGGATCCTGCGGGGCAGAGAGCGGACGACGATCCTTCGAAAACTAAGCGACGCAAGTTTCACGACTTGAAAGACCGCGCTGAGGATTTACAAAGGCTAGTGGAAATCGGACTCAGTTATGAATCCGCTCGTGCGCCGCTGAACTCCGTTCATTGAGTTGCTGATGGGACAATGCAAGCAAAGTCCCAGTGTGTGACACACATCTTTCATGGGCATGCCAATTGGAAATGACCATGTCGAGAGTGCTGCTCAGGGTGAGGTACCGGAAGGTTCGGAAGAATGCAGATTACTTGCTAGCGATTCTCTATTCCCATCAAATTGGGCGAGCAAACTTGGCAATAGGAACAAGTCGCAAAGAAGTGCTGACAAAAGAGTGATGATACCTAATATCCCGAAAACTCGATGGTCTCGCGTCTGACTGATCAGCACCGAACTAAAGCCTGCTACCAGGACGATGGTTGTCATGATCATGCCCGTCCCGACTCCTTGAAACGCTTGCTTGATCGCCAATTCGCGATCGTTTTGGTGA
>JBEBHM010000668.1:0-4829 GCA_040080875.1 Pirellula sp. | reverse complement strand
GTTACGAACGGCCACAGATTAGTCGTTGGCGTCTGACTCTTCCCAATAGCACCAAGAATGGGAGTCATGGTATGTCGCACATAGTTGACCACGGTTGTACTTATGAACTTACCATTGTATTTCTTGCCATTGTATTAATCGTGTACGACATCCAACATCCCGATGTCATTGCCGGTTGAACTTAATGGTTCTGCCGGTCAATCGGGCTGTGTGGGAGTTGTCGCCATCTATTCGATGGATTTCACTCCGTGTTACTCGATTGCTTAACTTGCGTGCACATTGGCACCGAAACCAAGTCAATGCTTTTTCATTTTGGAACGAATCCGATAACTTGCGTTCGATGAATGATGTACTTCTTTTGCGGATTGGTTGTCACCACCATTTTGATTCTCTCGTTGGGGCAGCTTGCATTCGCGTTGACCTACGCGAATCTGTTTGGACGTTCTTCTCGTAATTACCATCCTGGAGTGGATCTCAACGGTTACTACCCCAAGGCAGCGGTACTGACATCACTCCGGGGAGCCGATCCGGGGCTGGAAGAGAACCTGCGAGCTGTCCTGGATTTGGACTATCCCGATTACAGCTTCCACATCATCGTTGATAGCGAATTGGACTCGGCTTGGGAGGTAGCGTCACGTGTTCGCGACCTAGAACCGAAACGAGTTCGGTTGACGGCATTGAAGCGAACGCTGAGTACATGCAGCCTTAAATGTAGCGCTTTGGCGGAGGTAGTCGAACAGCTCGATAATGACGTCGAAGTGGTTGCCATTTTGGATGGAGACGTGTCGCCGCATAAGAGTTGGCTACGAGAATTGGTCCAACCCCTTCAAGACCCCAGGATTGGTGTAACTACGGGCAATCGTTGGTATACACCGTCGTGCAACACTTGGGGGTCGCTTGTGCGTTATTTTTGGAATGTAGGTGCGGTCGTTCAAGTTTGGCTAAACGGCATCACATGGGGCGGTAGCATGGCCTTGAAGCGAGACGTCATCAAGCGGACTCAGCTAATCGAGGCATGGCGCCGCTCGCTAGTAGATGATGGAGCGGTCGTGCGCATTATGAAGCAGCACCAGCTTCGAGTCTCATTTGTCCCGTCGGTCATGGTCCCTAATGCCGAGGACATTCGACTTTCCAATTTCATCCCTTGGTCTGAACGGCAAATGATTGCGGCCAAATCTGCCGGTAGCGGCTGGCCTGTCGTGTTTCTTCATGCGTTTGTTATCGCTGCATGCGTGATATTGCCTGTGGTGATTGTGATTCTGGGTGTTCTGTATGAGGACATAGGGACTGCTGCGCTAGGAATTTTGGGAATCGTTGCATATTGGGTATGCGCGGTCTTTTCTTCGGTGGCCGTCGAAACTGGTGTTCGGCGATCGCTGTTAGCCAATCACTGTTCAACGCAGTGGATCGACCTGCGTGCCTGCCTGATGTATGTTCCCGCTCTGGTTTTGTCCCATTTGGTGTACTGGCGCGTGCTCTGGGGGGCATGCCGACGAACTCGTCTGAGCTGGCGTGGCATCGACTATCGTCTTTTGGGATTGCACGACGTCGAAATGGTCGCATATCGACCATACCCTCCGACAGCAGAATTCCGAAATTCTCGGTCTTCGATTGAGTCAGTGATCTAAATAGGTCGCATTCCTGCCCAACCCGTCGTGCCCGAAAATCGCTATGCCCAACGTATGCATTGTCTCCAATAGCTGACGTCAACGCGACATCGACCGCTTTTCGATGCTAGACACATGTCCGCAATACGGCTTGATCGATCAGGATTAACACGTCGGTTGGATCTGATTGCAGTTGTGACCCCGGGTGGAAACTTGCGTGATAAACGGTATAACGCTTACCACTTGGCGCAAACGCTATCTCGTTCGCGTTGGGCTTCGCTTCTTCGAATGATTGATACCTTACATCATGGAGGGTTGGTTGCGTGTCCAATTTTTTGCTTCTGACGGGTGCTACTGGACTGCTTGGACGTTATTTGGTAAGAGATCTTTTGGAGCGGGGAGAGCGACTAGCGTTGTTGGTTCGGGGATCGAAAAAGGAAAGTGCAAAAGAGAGAGTCGAGGCTCTTCTTGGGTATTGGGAAGAGATATCAGGAGTGGGATTGCCTCGCCCCAAATTGCTTGTGGGTGATATCCGAGAACCACATTTAGGGTTGCGAGAGTCGGATGTAGATTGGGTCGCTAAGAACTGCCATTCCGTGATGCATAGCGCAGCTTCCCTCAAATTTTTTGAGGATGGGTCGGGGGAACCGAGGCTGACAAACATCGAGGGTACGCGGAACATGCTTTCCCTGTGCAAAGCTGCGAACGTTCGAAAACTGCACTATGTTTCAACGGCCTATGTCTGCGGCCTCAGGCAAGGAACGATTTACGAGAATGAGTTAGACTGCGATCAAGAGTTTCGCAACGATTACGAGAAAAGCAAGCTTGAAGCAGAGACGCTTGTACGCCGAGCGGGCTACATCGACCAGCTAACGGTCTATCGCCCTGCGGTAATCGCTGGTGACTCTCAGACTGGGTATACCAATACGTATCACGGAATCTATCTCTATTTGCGATTGATGGCCATGATGGTTCCGCGGCAGCCGATCGGACCTGATGGAGTTCGGACGACACGGTTGCGGCTTCCCATGACAGGCGAAGAAAGGCGAAACGTTGTCCCGATCGACTGGGTGTCGCAAGTGATGACTGAGCTCTATCAGAATCGAGAGGCCCACGGTCACACGTTTCATTTGGCTCCCGACGAGTGCATAACTCCAAAGCAAATCATCGATGCAGGGTACAGTTATTTCAACTCTACCGGCATCGAGTATGTTGGTTGCAAGCATATCGATCCATCAACATACAATTCGTTCGAAATTGAGATGCTCCCCGGGTTTGCAATGTACAGCAACTATGAAAATACCGACCCCAAGTTCGACTGTGCCAACGTTAAGAGATTTGCACCGCATGTTCCTTGTCCACCCATCGATGAAGCCATGTTGCATACTTACATTCGATATGGAGAAGAGGACCGTTGGGGAAAGCGAAATAGGCACAAATCGTCCAAGGGGTTGAAGAGCACAGAGAAAATTCTTCCCTATTCGTATAGTGAACGTTCGTCTAATGTCGATTCAAACCTAGTTTTATAAAAGTGCTGGGAAGGCGAGCGGCAGACGGAACTAACCCAACCCGTTTCAAAAGCGAGGGACGATTCAGCCGCGAAAGCATGCTGTCCCTCGCTTACGTTGCGGGTTATGATTGGTAGTTTTCATTCAGCCGCTCGCCCAACAGTTGGTGATTTCAAGCAGTGACGACCTTGGATGCAATCGATGGAAAGTGATAGCAAACGAACGGATTCCGAAATCAGGCCCGAAGGCCTCGTGGAGACGAGAGCGCGAAGCTGGCCCCCTCGGTGGCTGCCTCCAATCGCTGTTGTTGTGGTACTAATTCTTTGGCCGATCGTTGCCATCGGTGCGAGACAGGCTTGGCAAAAATCCAAGAACCGGGTGGAGGATTGGCTACCTGCACGTTTCTCGGAAACGAAAAGCTTACGAGAATTTGAAACTCGATTTGGAAGCGACGAGTTCTTGATGATCAGTTGGCCTGGGTGCACCCTTGGTGATCCGCGGGCCACGCTTCTGACCGAAGAACTTCGAAAGCCGTCTGTCGACGGCAAAGTATTCTTTGGTAACGTGGATAGCGGGGCTCAAGTTGTCGAGTCGTTGGTCAAAACAAAGCAGTTTACGGAAGAACAAGCCAAACGACGTGTAACAGGAATCTTCGTTGGTCCGGACGGCAAGCAATCCTGCGTGGTCGCGCGCGTATCCGAGGCAGGTGCTTCCAATCGAGGTGCAGCCATGGAATGGGCGCGTAATGCTTCGGAACAAGCGACCCAGTTGCCTTTATCGGAAATACACATCGCAGGTACCACCGCAGACTCGGTGGCCGTCGACGAAGCAAGCAATGCTTGGTTGGTCGAGTTGAATTTGCTCTCATACGCGGTTTGTTTTGGGATCCTGATTTTTTCCCTTCGGAACATATGGCTCGTAGGTACCCTAGTCTTAACCGCGATGTTCCACCAGCAGCTTGCCCTTGCGGTGATCTATTTCAGTGGGGGGCACGTGGACTCAGTGCAGTTGTTGGTAGCGAATCTGTGTTTCGTTTTGACGATTTCGGCAGGTCTTCACTATCTCGGTTACTTCCGGGATGCGCTCCGTGCGCGATCGGAGTCACCCGCGTCCACTGCGTTGAGACAAGCGTTTTGGCCGTCGATGCTTGCTTCGGTCACGACCTCGCTCGGATTTGTTTCACTTTGTGCGAGCGCATTGGTTCCGATTCGCTCCTTTGGTTTTTACGCTGCTGTCTTGGTTCCGATCAATTCGATGATCGTCATCGGATTGTTATCGGTTCATGCAACTTGGAGCGTCCGTCGCAATTGGAGATTCCAAAAGATTGCGCCACCGCGATCTGGAACAGATGAACGCATAAAAGACGAGCCTCAATCGGATTTTTGGTCGAAGGTTGGAATTCCAATTTTGAGTCGTAGGCCCTTAGCGATTGTGGTTGCATGGATGTGGGTGATGATTGCAATAGGCGCGGGGGTGACGAAATTGAAAACAAACGTCGGGACTCATCAACTGTTACCATCAAATTCGAAACTGATTCAAGATTATGCATGGTTAGAAAAACATGTGGGTGCGCTGGTTCCTGTTGAACTTGTGATGCGAATGCCACTGCCGGATGATCCAAACGCTTCTGAGACATTTGGTCGAATACAAACTCTGAAAGAGCTTCAGGAAAGGTTTCGCGAGGTTGCTGGCATCGAAGGAAGTTTTTCTGTAC
>JBEBHM010000071.1:0-17822 GCA_040080875.1 Pirellula sp. | reverse complement strand
GAAGCCCATTAAGTGTAGGATCGTTGCGTGCAAATCATGCACGTGCACTTTGTTTTCGATCGCGCGGAATCCGAACTCGTCGGTGGCTCCATGAGTCATCCCGCCACGGATTCCGCCACCGGCCATCCAAACGGTAAAGCCCCAGGGGTTGTGATCTCTACCGTCGGCATTCTCCGTAGTCGGTGTCCGGCCAAACTCACCACCCCAAAGCACCAGAGTATCGTCAAGCATGCCTCGCTGCTTGAGGTCCGTGAGCAAAGCCGCCACCGGTTGATCGATATCTTTGCACAGGTTTCTAGTCAAAGCCGTGTGATTCGAGTGGGTATCCCAAGGCTGGCCGTTTCCATAATAGACTTGCACAAATCGGACACCTCGTTCGGACAATCGGCGAGCGAGTAAACAACCATTTGCAAAGTCTCCTTTTCCGTACAACGCTCGTATCGATTCTGGTTCCAACTGAATGTCGAACGCATCGGAAGCCTCCATTTGCATACGATAGGCTGTTTCCATAGCGCGAATGCGAGCTTCTAAATCTCCATTTCCCCTTCGTTCATCCAGATGCGTCTGGTTGATCGCTCGCATGAGTTGCAATTGCTTTAGCTGCGCCTCGCCAGAAATTTCCGCGTTCCTTAAGAACGGGATCATCTGCTTGGGATCTAGGCTCTTGTGATTGACGTACACGCCTTGATGCTCACCAGGCAAGAACCCGTTGGACCATAATTCGGCAAATCGTACCGGCCGTCCAGGACAACATACGACGAAGTTCGGTAGATTTTCGTTTTCCGTCCCCAGTCCATAGGACAACCAAGCACCCAAGGTGGGGCGATTGGGAGTCAGTGTTCCATTGTTCATCATGAACAATGCAGGGCCGTGGTTTGGATTATCGGTGTACATGGATCGCAACACGCAGATATCGTCGATACATTTTGCAGTCATCGGCAAGAGCTCACTGACCTCAACACCGCTCTCGCCATGTTTCGCGAACTGGAATGGAACGGCCATCAGCGATCCAGTCGGACGCTCAGTACGCAAATCGGCGCCCGCTGGCTTTTGACCTGCATACAAGTTCAGAGCTGGCTTGGGGTCGAATAGATCACAATGGAATGGGCCGCCGTTCATAAACAAATGAATGATGCGTTTTGCCTTGGGAACAAAGTGGGGCTGTGGATTTGATCGAGTCGATGCTCCAAGGACATCAGCGAGCCCCAGAAGCCCCATTCCTCCCCCGAGCGATTCTATGGCGTGTCGCCTTGAAATGTGATGTGAGTGCATGCTAGTCCAAATAGAGGAATTCGTTGCTGCCGATCAAGACTTGCGCGTACTGCTGCCAGTCTTCTTTGCGTTCCATTCGCACAAACTCCAATCCGAGCTTCCATTCACGGTCTGTGGGCGGACGTCCGTACAGAATCGCGTGCGCAAGGCGGATGCGTGAGATTGGTTCCGCTCCCGCATCGCGATCCAATCGATCGACGAAGCGTTTCGCTTGGTCCTGGATGAACGGGCTATTGAGCGTAAAGAGTTGCTGTAGCGGAGTATTGGTGGCGATGCGGTTAGGGCTGTGTGTGATCGGGTCTGGGAAATCGTAAAGTCGCAAAAAATCGCTTAACTCCCGACGCTTGACCGTCCCATAAAGGGTACGTCGAAAATTATTCGCCGCCGCTAGTTCGGTCGGCTTGCCCCCTTGGCTCAAATCCAACGCATCGGTGGCCATCAACATAGCATCTCGCCAAGCTTCGACTTCCAGTCGCCGGATCGGAAAGCCTGAATAATGCCGCAAACCGGAATCACTGAGATCTTGTTCGTTCGTGCGATAGGCCGCGCTCGCTTGTTGGTACGTTGCGGACAACATTATCTCGCGGTGCAACCATTTGAGCGACCAGCTACGTTCGATGAAACGAGTCGCAAGATGGTCAAGCAGTTCAGGGTGCGTGGGCGCTGCACCTTGATTTCCAAAATCGCTCGGCGTGTCGACAATGCCGGTACCGAAATGGAGCTTCCATATTCGGTTTACAATCACACGTGCAACCAACGCTTGGCTTTCTCGAAAAAGGGATTGGGCCAATTCGACGCGACCGCTTCCTTTTTGAAATTGCTTCGGCGATTCCGTTGACAAAACCGCCACAAACCGACGCGGGATCGTTGCCCCAGGCTTGTTTGGGTCACCGCGAATCTCAATAGGCGAATGAATCGGGTCGCCGGAATACACAATTCGACTCCCATGTGAGCCGATCGCATCCTTGACCTCGAGCGTCGCATCAAAAACGCCCGGTGCCAGCGGCTGATCGAATCCAGCGATTTGTTTGGCTAAGGCTATTTGCTCTTGGGTCTTGTCGAGTTCCGTTTTTTTGGCTTCGATTTTTTTTGTCTCGTCGTCCGTCAGCTTTTGATCACCGGTTTTGGTGCTCATCTTCTTGATGTCAGCGGAAATTTTCTTGGCATTCTCTTCCAGCTTTTTCACCGTTTGGTGTGCATCAAATACCTTAAGAGCATCGACGCCTGGAATCAACGAGCGATCAGCCAACCGTGTGCTTGCAAATACCCCCGCCAAAGCATAATAATCCTCGACGGTGATCGGATCGAACTTATGATCGTGGCAACGAGCACAAGCCATGTTGATCCCGAGAAAAGTACTCGACAGAGTGTGAACGCGTTCTTCGTATTCGTCCGACACGATCGATTTGATAATCTCGACGGGCAACTGCAATTCCTTCCAATAGGTCGGACTCAGGCCTAGGAACCCAAGCGCCGCGATGTCGCTTGGCCTCGCATCGTCCATTTGGTCCGCTGCAATTTGAAGCATTGAGAAGCGATCAAAGGGCATATCATCGTTGAGAGATTGAACCACCCAATCGCGATAGAGATAGCAGTTGCCTTGCGTCTCGGCCCACGGCTCTGGAATATCACAATATCGAACTAACTCAAGCCAGGGCCTTGCCCATCGTTCACCGTAACTTGGTGAGGCCAGCCACTGCTGAACGCGTTGGTCGAACGCATCCATGGACTTATCATGGACAAAGGACTCGTACTCGTCTGGTGTTGGCGGCAATCCAATCAAATCGAACTTCGCCCGACGCAGAAGCGCGCGACGAGACGCTGCAGGAACAGGATCGATCCCATGCTTTTCGAGTTGGCTTGCGATGTAGGTGTCTACCGACCGATTGGGCCAATCTCGGTTCGTGATTTCAGGCAACGCATCCTTGCGAAGTGGTTGAAACGACCAATGTTTGCGACCAGACTCAATATCGACTTTCTTTTTTTCCGGCTGGCTTCCAGCCGAGTTTGCATACGGTAGCCCTCGGCGGATCCAATCCTCGAAAACAGCGACCGAACGATCGTTCAACTTTCCATCCGGCGGCATTTCGATCTTGGGTTCTGAGTAGTGAATTGCGCGCACCAGCAAGCTCTGTCCTGGCTGGCCAGCGATGACCGCCGGGCCGTTGTCGCCTCCCGAGAGAATGGTATCGCGCGCATCCAATCGAAGACCGCCGCCAATCTTGTCCGATCGTTGAGAATGGCA
This sequence comes from Pirellula sp., assembly GCA_040080875.1. GTDB lineage: Bacteria > Planctomycetota > Planctomycetia > Pirellulales > Pirellulaceae > JBKCUI01. The sequence goes on along the minus strand of JBEBHM010000071.1, from coordinate 14,305 downwards.
TTCAAAGCATTTTTCGATCAGAAGCGGGCGAACTTTCTGTTCGAAAAATGCGAGATCGTCGTTGCTGAACGACTCACACCATCCCGTCTGCGAAATGGTAAGCCAAGCAACCGAAAGTGCCAGCAAGAAATGTTGGACTGGTGGCCTGTTGATGTCGATTCCTCACGTGCGTTAGTGTGCTGATCGATTTGACTCCACGCTGGTAAATCATCGCGCAGTATTTGGATCTGCATGAGATTGCTGGAGTAAAATACGACTCTGATTCTACTCCAAAATACCATATAGTTTTGTTACGATTCAATCCCTTTGCTGGCATTTTTGATTTAGCCGTAAACGTACAACGCACGTTGGAGGCAGCATTCGATGCGCATCGGAATCCGGCCTATTAATGACTTTGCATTCAAGACGACTTTCGGGACGGTTGCCAATAAGCTGGCACTGGACAATACGATTGAAATTCACACTCTGGAGTTGAGAAGGTATAATCTTACGGAGGCGGATTTGGCCACAGCCAGCTTGCTCGATCGTTGGTTGTACTGGTTCCTGCACGCGCATGAATACGAATCCGATGCGCTGCTTAAGCTTTTTCCGGAAGCCGCAATGCAAATTGCGACCAAGACGATAACCAAAATAGCAGAAATCACCGAGGACAAGACGATGTATGAAGCACGAGAAAAGGCGATTCGAGACCAACAATGGGCTCTCAACGCTGCTCACCGGGAGGGGGAACGCGAAGGCAAGATCGAAGGTATGATCGAAGGTAAGATCGAAGGTAAGATCGAGCTGATTCAGACTTTGGAGGGAATTCTTGGATTGTCGATGAGCCGTACAGAGATTCTGCAAGCGATGAATCTCGACGAACTCCAAAAAATCACTGCCGAGCTGCAAGAACGCGCTCGCAAACGAACGTGATCTTGCACAAAATGTCATCTTCGAGGCTGATTGTTCGTGCCCGTGTTCAAAGAACTTAATCGAGATAACTGGATGAGTGCATCATGCAAATTTTCCACTTAGGTTCTGTGCTTCTAACCATTTCTTATGCCGTGTTCTGCACCATGGCCCATCAGGTCTCCCTGGCGGACGAACCTGGAATTCAAAGACCGGACGTCGAGTATCAAGTATTCCAATTCCCTGCCAACATGATCCCGCGAATTGATGGGAAAGCTGACGATTGGTCCATCGTTCCCAGTTCCTATTCGATCGGAATGGACCAGATGAAGGAAACGGTGGCCGGTCGCGGAGACCAACGCGATCCTACGAACTTGGATGTGAATGTCAAAGTCGGTTGGGTGGGCGGCCTCAACCACCTCTATTTTCTATACGAGGCCACCGACAACTACTGGGACTTTGCCAAGCCCGATCTGCATAACGATATTTTCGAAGTCGTGGTCGACGGCGATATGTCGGGCGGACCTCTCATTCGCCAAATGCATCCCAACGCCAGATTGCGTGGCAAACTCGATACGCACTTCATGTTTCACGGAATACATGCGCAGAACTACCACATCTTCACCCCCGCTGTCGGCAAAGACTGGGCGATGGTTTGGGGCTCACAACCATGGATCAAAGAACTACCCTATGCAAATGCTGCCTGCCAGTTTAGCTTCCAACACGGTGAATCGGGCAAGCTCACACTGGAGTGCTATATCACTCCCTTCGACTACGCTCCCCCTGACCCAAGTCGCGCTGTCGCCACCAAACTCACGGAAGATAAACGGATTGGATTGTCGTGGGCTGTGCTCGACTACGACGATGAAAAAGCCGAGCGATATAGCGCGTTCTGGAATCTATCGCACAAGACAACTATGTATGGCAATGCGTCGGACCTAGTCACCTTTCGATTGATGCCCATTGAGAAATCCCTTCGAAAACCCGTTGAAGCCAATTGGTCTTTCCTGGTGGTCCATCGAGATGAACGGTCCGTTGCGTTTCGAGATCAATCGCATGGCGAAATCTCGAAATGGAGATGGGATTTTGGAGACGGTACAAGTTCCACCGAACGCAACCCGATTCACCGGTACAATAAAGCAGGTGAATTCGTCGTCATTCTAGAGGTTGAGGGGCCTCAAGGAAAAGACCGCCGCTCCAAAGTTTGGGATGTCACCCTGCCGTAACGAATGTCGAAATTCGGTGTCCCCTCAAATCCGGGCGAAATCAAAAGTACAATACGATTTCGTTGTCACTCCGTAGTCCATCCATGAACCGAGGAACAGTGCATGTCTTCTTCTTTCGCTCGGGTGTTGTTCGCATCCTTTGTGGTGTTGATCGCTTTCCAGTCTGTGGCGTCTTCGGTCGACGCTGAATCGACAACGGGACTATCGAAACGGAAGCCTTGGACAACGTCGCGAATCGTGGGTTCACCCGAGCCACCGCTCCCATTCACCACCGAACAAATTTTTACGAACCTGAAATTCAATCGTTGCTTGGACATCGTTAAGATGCCAGGCAGCAATCGTTTGTTTGTCGTGGAGCAGTCTGGAAAGATCTATTCATTTGAAAATCGCCCCGACGTTGCGGAAGCCAACTTGGCCATGGATTTCGCCAAAGAGATACCGGGGGTTCGAGAGACCTATGCGATCGCTTTTCATCCGCGATTTTCAGAGAACCGCTACTGCTACGTGTGCTATATCAAAGCTGCCAACCAACCCGATGGGACACACATTGCGCGCTTTCGCGTCACGGACTCCAGTCCCCCGACCCTTGACCTTGCGTCGGAGACCACGATTCTGACTTGGTTATCGGGAGGACACAACGGTTGCAGTTTGCAGTTCGGTCCCGATGGATTCCTATACATCTCGACAGGCGACGGGTCTGGCCCCAATCCTCCAGACATCCTTAAATCGGGACAGGATATCAGTGAACTTCTTGCGTCGATCTTGCGAATCGATGTCGAGCACACCGAACCGGGCAAAAATTATCGCATCCCCTCAGACAATCCATTTGTTCAACGTCCAGGTGCGAGAGGAGAAATCTGGTCATACGGGCTTCGCAATCCGTGGCGCATGAGCTTCGATGCCAAAACAGGCGACCTGTGGGTTGGCGACGTCGGTTGGGAACTATGGGAGTCGCTCATCCGCGTCGACCGAGGAGGCAACTACGGTTGGAGTGTCATGGAAGCTCGACAACCTACCAATCCGGAATGGACTCGTGGCCCAACACCCATCCTTACTCCGACCATCGCCCATCCTCACTCCGAATCATCTTCAATCACAGACGGGTTGACTTACTATGGAACAAGGCTGAAGGCCCTGTACGGTCATCACATTTACGGAGATTACGACACAGGCAAAATCTGGAGCTTTCGTTTCGAAAACGGAACCATTACAGAACATCGAGAAATCGCAGACACCACGCATCGCATCGTCGGTTTTGGCACCGATCAAGATGATGAATTGATTTTGCTCGATCATATCGCTGGCACTTTGCATCGATTGTCTCCAAATGCTGCAGCCCGCCGCGAATCAGCGTTTCCAACGCGACTCAGCCAAAGCGGTCTTTTTGAGCCCATTACGACACATAGCCTGCACGCCGCCGAAGGGGTGATTCCGTTTGCCATCAATTCCGAGCTTTGGTCTGATCATGCTACTGCAGAGCGATGGATTGCAATTCCTCAAGACGGATCGATCCAAACCAAAGCAGCTGCGTGGACATTTCCCGCCGACTCCGTGCTTGCAAAAACACTCTCGATAGAGATGGTTCAAGGTGACAAGAACTCGGTCAAGAGGATTGAAACCCAACTGCTTCATTTTGACGGTGTCGATTGGCAACCCTATACGTACCAATGGAATACCGAACAAACCGATGCCACACTGGTACCTGCATCAGGAGCCGACATGACGCTCAAGGTGGCCGCACCCGACGCTCCCAGCGGATTGCGAATCCAGAATTGGCGATTCTCAGGGCGGGCCGAGTGTCAACGATGTCACCAGCGTTGGACTGGATTCGCCGTGGCATTCAATGCGCACCAACTCAACCGTGCCCACACGATTCAATCCGTCTCAGCAAACCAACTCGATGCATTCGTAGACCTCGGATTGTTCGAGAATCCGATCGCGGAAAAAGAACGGGCCAACCTCGTCAACCCTTGCGACACAACATTAGACCTTGAGAGCCGAGCCCGGTCCTATTTGCACGTCAACTGCGCGCACTGTCATCGATTGCATGCGGGTAGCGCCGTGCTTTCGAAAATGCCATTCGATCTTCCTCTGGAAAAGACCGACATGCTCAGCGTACGCCCCACGCAAGGAACGTTTGCCGTGGAGACTGCCGAAGTAATCGCTCCCGGTGACCCGTTCCGTTCCATTTTGTTTTATCGAATGGCAAAGCTTGGCGGCGGTCGCATGCCGCATCTTGGTTCGAACGAGATCGACGTTGCAGGCCTCGGGCTGATCGAAGAATGGATATCAAGAATGCAGCCCGCGGACACCGACGAAGCCAAACGTGCGGCCATTCAAAGGAAGCGAGAATCCGAAGCCTTGAAACAGTGGATTCAATCAAGCGATCCCAACGATCAGAAATCGCTGGTCGATTCACTGCTCTCGACATCGACCGGAGCAATCCAATTGTGCCGTGCCATTGACAAGCGCGAGATCCCTGTAAACAAAGTGTCGATGGTGGTCCAGCGTGCGACACAGCATGCAAACGTGAGTACCCGCGAACTGTTTGAACGCTTCTTGCCAGCCGAAAACCGCGTCAAACGATTGGGAGACCATATTCATCCGGATCAAATCTTGTCGCTCCCAGGGGACGTGTCTCAGGGGCAACGAATCTTTTTCGAAACCGCCGGAGTATCGTGCAAGAATTGTCATCAAATCAATAAGACGGGTATCGAACTCGGCCCTGACTTAAGTCTCGTTGGCAAAAAATACACGCCCGAGCAGATTCTTGAAAACATTCTTCAACCATCAAAATCGATCGATCCAAAATATCAAACCGTGTTGATCGAAACGGGCGATGGGGAAGTTGTTTCTGGAATTCTCGTAAGCAAGGATGAGAATGCCGTCGTTGTCAAAGATGCGCTAAACAAAGAAACCCGAATCCCAAAGTCGCGGGTCGAAAACGTGATCTCCCAACGCATGTCGATCATGCCCGATTCGCTGGTGCGCGAAATGACGGCTCAACAAGTTGCCGACCTACTGGCCTATCTATCTTCCCTCAAGTAGTTGAACAACTTCATTAAGGCCATCGTTCAATCCAACGGTCGCAAAACTTTTGGTTCAGTGGCACATGCCAAGCCGAATCAAATGGGATTCGAGACTCGATTCAGCACTTGCTCCATTATGATGCGCGCATTACGTTTCTGGATCTACTCCAAGTTTATGGAGCTGAGCAACTAATCGTTCGTTGCGTTGTTCCGCAGTCTCAGCCCGTTGTTCCGCAGTCTCAGCCCGTTGTTGTGCAGTCTCGGCTCGTTGTTGTGCAGTCTCGGCATGGAACTCGGCTTGTTCCGCTCTTTGATTGGCGATCTCGGTGTTCTCTGCGCCCGAAGGGAGCGGTTCGCCATGGGCGTTCGACCAACGAAGCCATATTTCTTCAAGCCCCTCGTACACGCCCGTCCAAAGCATCACTCCGAGGCCAAGCGATTCGAGAAACGCTGCTCCATCCGCTTGTAATTCGTACACTCGACCTCTGAGGCGATAGACCCGCAAAACGCGACTGTCGAGATGTCGATCTGGATCATAGATAACGTAATGGGGAATTCCGATCTGGGCATAGCCCTTGAGCTTGATCGAATCCTCGCCCCCTTCTTTGTTCGACACAATCTCGACCACCGCATCAGGAGCCTTGCCGTATTCCCATATGAAATAGGAACGATTCTCCTTGGGAAATGGATCCTTGGGAAGTTCGACACCCAGGCTAACGAGCAAGTCTGGCACAAACGGAGGTTTCTTCACGGCATAGAAGAGACCTACGTTGCTCATGGCTACAAAAGGCTCTGTGGGCTTCCAGGAATTGTAGAGTGAATCAGCAAGGAACCGCTGTTGCTTTTCGGAAAAGAGGTTGTCCACAGGAGCACCATCCTCCGTAACGATGTGATCAATATTGGGTCGAAGCTCGGCTGGCAATAACCCGAGTTCATTTAGTTGCTGTGCTGTATGTATTGGCGTTTCAGTTGACATATGTTTCACGCTCCTCGTTCGGAATACTTTCAATCCAGTATATCCGACCTTGGTTTTGAAGCCAAACGCTGGGAAAAGCAAACCTATTTCAGATAACGGCTCACGAATTCGCGCATGGTTCGATAAGCACCTTCAATTTTTATCGGATCCCCGCCGCCAAAGCCATGTTCCCCATTTTCGATCGTTATCAGCGAATGGGCAACGCCATGTCGTTCGAACTGAGCGGCCATCATTACCGACTGTTCGTACGGGACGTCGGTGTCCTTGTTGCCGTGTATGAGCAACGTCGGGGGATAACTGGCTGTAACGTTGCGCAATGGCTCATAGGGAACAATTCTTTCAGCGATTGACTCGCGGGTGAATCCGCTGACTTGAACTGGCCAAATGCCTCGTTGGCGATAGTGCATGTAAATCAGCGATCCGTTTCCTTTGCGATCCTTTGCGTTGGAAATCACCGTGCCATCGGTCTGCCTGTTCGCTTCTTCGAGTGAGACCTGCTTTGCATTGTGCCTGGCGTGTGGGCTAGGAGTGGAGTACCAATCTCCGATTAAGTCACCATAGCCGTAGAGGGCAACCAGCGCTTTAGGTTTTGGAGTGACCCGATATCCAGTCACGAGCGTTAAGTACCCACCTGCAGATCCGCCCGCGACAATGATCCGACTAGGATCGAGACGAAAGCGTCTCGATCCATCACCTGCAATCCATTGGAATGCGGCTTCGATGTCGCTAATGATCTCGGGCAATTTGGTTTCAGGGGCAAGACGGTAGTCGATGGAGACCAACGCGCAAGCATGTTCCTCGGCAACGGAACGAATCTGAGGGGGAATTCCCTCGCGTCCCCCCATAATAAGAGCACCACCATGAATCCAAACGATGACAGGGCAAGTATTTTCGTTTGGAGGTCGCAAGACGTCCAACAAAACCTGGTGCCCATCAACCTCTCGATAGGTGACCGTCGTTTTGACGAGGCTTGCCTGGGCGATGGCAAGCATAGGTTTTGCACCAACGGCAATCAAAACGACCAGTAGCCGAACTACGAAGCGAGGGATAGGTAAACTGTTTATTTCAAGGGAGCTTAGTGTTTCCATAATATTCGTATCGTAGCAACACGATATTCAATCTGCACCCGTCGACTAGCTCGTCACTCTCTTAAGATTGAGAGCTTACCAATGGAACCACCATGAAAGCAGGGCAACAATTCGAAGAACAATCCCAATCATCAATAAGATGGTATCCCTTTTCCTGATCACCAACTTCAATCGTTTCGAAGACTGGAGGATTCATGCAGCTGCGTCGGTTGATCAAAGGGGAGCGAGAGTGACGATTTCGAATAAACGGTACCGGACACCTTTTTCTTAATTAGGCTGCTTTTTTGTTCGATAAGTCGCTCTGGTTCAACTTGTTGTAGAGTGTTTTGAGACTGATTCCGAGTTCTTCGGCAGCTGCAGGTTTGTTTCCGTTGTGACGTTGGATGGCTTCTTGGACAGCTACCTGTTCCATCTCCTTGAGGCTCAACGGGCTCGCCGGGTTCGCCGGGATATTGTTAGTCGCTTTGATCTCGCGTTTGAGGCGTTTATCCGTGAAGTGACGAGGGAGATGTTCAGGCAAGATCGAGGGATGGTCGCACAGAATCGTGGCGTGTTCGACCACGTTGGCCAGTTCGCGAACATTTCCTGGCCAGCTGTGTTGCATGAATAGCTGGACTGTTTCGTCGGCGAATAAATTCTCGATCGTCGAGTGCTCCGGACGGTGTCGCAAATACAAGTGGCGTGCCAGGGGCATCACGTCCTCCATCCGCTCTCGCAACGCGGGCACTTGGATTTCAAAAGTATTGATCCGAAACAGCAGATCTTCGCGAAACGTACCCGCTTGGACCATGCTGTCTAAGTCTCTATGCGTTGCGCAGATAACACGCACATCGACGTGCAGGGTCTGGTTGTCGCCGACTCGACGAATGTCTCCACTCTCGAGGACCCGCAGGAGTTTGGCTTGCATCGCCAACGGTAGCTCGCCGATTTCGTCTAGGAAGATCGATCCGCCATTGGCCACTTCGAATAGACCTTCGCGTTGAGAGTCTGCTCCGGTGAACGAACCTTTCTTGTGTCCAAAGAGCTCGCTCTCGATGAGATGTTCCGGCAGGGCTCCGCAATTGACGGCCACGAAGGCTTTGTCTCGCCGAAGACTCTGCTCATGCACGCCGCGAGCCACCAGCTCTTTGCCGCATCCGGTTTCGCCTAAAATCAGGACCGTGCTCTGAGTCGGTGCGACCTTGCGTATTAATTGAAGCACATCTTTCATGGCCTGCGAATCGCCAATCAAGCGAGGTGATTTGGTCGGGTTCGCATTGTTGGCCCTTTCCAACGAGGCCGATTGACGTTTGAGATTTCGACGTGCAGCAACACGTTGCAACAGCGACTGCAATTCGGATAAACGGCAGGGTTTACTCAAATAGTCCACAACGCCAAATCTCAATGCAGCGACCGCCGACTCGAGCGATTGCTTTCCGGTTAACACGATCGATTCGGTGGTGGGTGAAAGAGTAGCCGCTCGTTCAATGACTTGAATCCCGTTCATGCCAGGCATATCCAGATCAACGATTAAACAATCAAAGACTTCGCGTTCCAGAGCGGCTACGGCCGTATGACCATCAGGGCAAACGGTAACGCGATGTCCCAAGTGCGGCAGTTCCATGCGCATCAATTCTTGCAGCGATGGCTCGTCGTCCGCGAACAATATCGAAAGTTGACTAGGCTGCGAGCTTTTCATGTGTTGGATCGTAGGAAGAGTTGGCATTGGGTTGACTTGGCAATATGATTTCGAAGCGAGAGCCCTGATTTTCACCTTGGCTTTTGGGGGTGATTCGACCGCCGTGATCCGCGATGATTCTGCTTGTAATCGGTAGGCCGAGTCCGGTACCACGACCATCACGCCGCCGCGTAAAGAATGGCTCAAACAAGTGCTGTAACACTTCGTCCGACATGCCGCACCCGTTGTCCTCAATGATCAATCGTACCGAATCGCTTAGAGATTCCAAGGAAATCTTGACGCGACCGTCGCTGCGATTCAGATCCAAGGACTCCAGGGAATTCGTGAGTAAATTGAGGACCACCTGTTTCATCTCCTGCGGACTGGCCCATGCTACCATTGGCATGGGTCTCGGTTGGAATTCGATACGCTGGTTTCGAAACTGACCTAAGTGTCGTACCATATCGACCACATCCTGCACAATCTCATTCATGTCGATCGATTGCTTGCGCTGTTCGGTGCCCAATCGAGCAAAATCGAGCAATCGCTCGGTAATACCCTTGCATCGAAAGGCTTCGTCTTGAATGCGGCGCAGGTACGTTCTGAGGGTATTCAAATCGACCCCTTGCGACGGGTTTTCGTCATCTGCAGCTGTGCTATCCACGTCTTTTTCGACGGGGTTGAGAATGCGGTGTAGCCTGGATTCCAGCGCTTCGGCGCTCCATGCGATCGAGGCCAGCGGATTGTTGATCTCGTGGGCTACGCCAGCCGCCAAGAACCCAACGCTTGCCAACTGCTCGTTTCGGATCACTTCCTCGGATCGCTCTCGCACTTGCTGATTCAGATCTCGCTGAATGCTGAGAAAGCTAGCAGCTCCAAGATTGATGGCATCGGCCAGTTCCGCAAGCTCGTCTTTGCTATCGACCAGGATGCGATGTGAGAAATCTCCCGATGCGACTCGACGCGAGCCTGCCAATAGTTCTTTGAAGGGCCGGATGACCGCGATTCGTGCATAGGAAATCAATCCTATCAATAGTATTCCCGCGAGCGTCGTGCTGCTCCAGGTCAAGCCGATCCAAGTGCGGTACCGGGACCGCATTTCCTCCCGAAAGCTTCGCATGCGTTCTGTGAGCAAGGACGGAAGAAAGTGAGCGAGATTGGAAAGTCGCTTCAAGTCCTCGCGTTGATCGATTCCCGATGCGATACTCCCACTCTCGAGTATGTTCGCGTGCCGACGAGAAATGGTATTGAGCAACTCCGTCATCTCCGCCGCCTTCTCGAACTCGACCGAGCGGTCTGAAAGAAATGGATCATCGATATCGAGTCGTTCCAATTTCGATTTGTATCGAGCGAGGACTTCGCGGACTCGGTGCATCTGTTCGCGAAATCGGTATTCGGAAACACGCGATTCGAACTCAGACTGCTGTGTCTCGATCTCAAAACGGTTGGTAAAGATCATTTGCTCGTTGATATCGAGATGCGGCGATCCGATGCGCAGTTCATCGATCGACCGGGTCAATTCGGCAGTCAGTGGCATTTCGGAAGCTCGACTGCTAAGCGTAGTGGCTAGATCGCGATAGGCGTAAACACCTCGAAAGCTGCTATATCCCAATACCGCAATGACGATTCCAAGTACGACCACCGACACAAGCAATTTTTTGCGAATCGTCCAAGCGGAAACCCTGGGAATCGGCAGCTTGATCACGTCTTTGCACCGCGACATGACTACGCTGGCCAGGTCATGCATTGCGCCCGCCAAAATACGCAATCCGTTTCTTAGCGATAGAGAGAGCCGTCCCATGGAACACCTCGAAAAGAGTTTTGAGGATAGCTTGGCCTCGGTGGTGCAACAGCGGGTGGTTCCGTTGCTTGCGGATTGCCTTGATTGAGGCGGGCTAAGTCCGAAGTGCGAAACGAACGAGTGTCGGGCATGGTGAATTGAGTCATGCTATCGGGTGACAAGCCATTCACCACGTACGCACCTATGGAGATATCCAACTCCATCAATTGGTCACCACCCATCGGAATCAATTGAACTTTGACTTCATGTGGCAACGAGGACTGAACCGACGGGTAGAATTGATGTTTGGATTGATTGGCATTCGCGACCAATCGCTCGGTTGGGTCGAACACGAATACTTGCTTGGTAAATCCGTACTTTGGGTCCACAGCAATGATTCGCGTGTAGTTGCCGATGAGGCTGGGCACATAGGATTTCAATTCAACTAATCCATCGGCCCTCTTCACAGTTTGTAGAGGCTGGTTGAGGTCAATGTCAGTGATTCCCAACGCTTCCATTAACCAAACCGGGGAAACCGGTAGAATCCTTCGATCCCTTTGTGCATCGAATTCGTCGTGGCGGGCAAAATACATGTCAGGAGTTGTCGCAAAATTCCGAACCGTCATCCAAAACACCTCCTCGTTGCTACCGAGATCGAAGCCGGCAATGCCAGCAACGCTTGCGGTCATTCGGAATTTTTTGGGGCGTGCCCAGGTCATGTTCGCGTTGACGGAGCGTTCGTTATTGAGAGTGACGTTGACTGAATTCGACTGGAGAGATTGGATGTTGCGAGTTCGGTTCACGACTTCTGCCAACTGCTCGAGAGTTGGCGGTGCATCGAAGACCGGTGTCGGTTGAAAATCTGGAATACTGCGCCTTGGGATGCATGTTGCGCCTGAAGAAACAAAGGTTAGCATTGCGATGGCAAAGAACTGCAGCGCAACACTGCCTTGACGACCAGTTCGATCCAATGAATTCTGCTTTGAATCATGCTTCACAATAGAGAAGATCCACAAGTTGTTGATGCAGTAGTTCAGCCCGTTCACCATTCGGTGGTTGAATGGGTACGAGGAATTCACGGACTCCCATTCCATGAGTCAGGCGCAAGTGGGTAGCCTCGTCGGACGGAAGGTCGTCGGATTCGTTTGTCAAAATTCGGCGCCGCACGAGAAGGATTGCTAGCAGATATGCAAGATCGGCTTCATTCGGTTCTTCGGCAAGTTTTTCAAGCGCATCAAGGAGCACGTTTACCGGAGCCAGCGTGAGTTTTCCGGTACGTTTGGCAGGCATACGGCTCATCCACCACCCGACGGTATTCTCTGGTGGGCCCTGCCAAGCTTGCTTGCAAAAATCTTGACGAATCAATTCACCGCCCTTTTGAAGCACGACGGAATAGTAGCGTTCGTCGGGTTCGAACGAACGATTTTCGCGTTGGCATTTTCGAGTGCTTCGCTGAATGGTGTATTCCTGCATTCGGTTGCTTGTAGAAAGTCCCGGCAACAAAATCTAGGTCAAGCGATCGGTTTTTTGGGCGAGCAGCCAATTGCCTTGCAAGCGGAGGCCTGCGACTTGCGTGGTGCAAGACGAGAAGTGTCAAAATGAGCCATATTCAGTAGAATGGTGCAACGGCAAATGCAACTTGCCCCCGCTTGCTATCATCGATCGCTCCCCACCTTCCCTTTCAAAGGACCCCGCCATGCAACGTCGAAAGTTTATTCAACAAGCCAGTGTCGGGATCGCCGCAACACAGCTGGCAACCATGGCCACGCGTCTCCGTGCGACGACCGCGAGCAAAGACCGCGTTGTCGTGGGCATCATGGGTTTGAGTCGCGGCAAGGACTTGGCAAGCGATTTGCTCAAGATACCTGGGGTTGAAATCAAGTACGCGTGCGACGCTGATTCCAAGCGGGCTGAGTCAGGAGCCAAGTTCATCGCGGATGCGGGGGGCAAGGCCGAGCCGATTCAAGATTTTCGACGCATGCTGGATGACAAGGAACTGGATGCCTTCTTTTGTGCAGCTCCCAACCACTGGCATGGCCCTGCAACCATTCTCGGCTGCAAAGCTGGCAAGCATGTGTATGTAGAGAAACCCGCTTCGCAAAATCCGCAAGAAGGGGAGTGGATGGTGCAAGCGGCTCAGCAATCCAAGAAGTGTGTCCAAGTTGGAAACCAACGCCGCAGCAGCCCCGGTTTTCAAGCTGCGGTTGCAAAAGTTCACTCAGGATCGATCGGCAAAGTTTATCTAGCTCGCACGTTTTTCAATCGACTTCGGGGTTCCATCGGGAGCAAATCGGATACTGCCCCACCGGCTTCGCTCAATTTCGATTTGTGGCAAGGGCCAGCCCCGCGACGCCCGTATCGCGACAACGTTGTCCACTACAATTGGCACTGGTTCTGGCATTGGGGCAATGGTGAACTCGGCAACAACGGCGTTCATGGATTGGACGTTTGTCGATGGGGTTTGCAAGTCGACTACCCGATTCGCACGATTTCCTCAGGGGGGCGATATTGTTACCAGGACGATCAGGAGACACCGGATACTCAATCGGCCGCGTGGCAGTTTGAGGGAGGCAAAGAGATTACTTATCAGGGGCTATCATGCACTCAGACTCCCCCTGGCCCCTTTATTTCGTTTTATGGAACCGAGGGTTGCATCGAGATCGATTTGGACGGCGGCTACAAGGTTTTCGATTCTAAAAACAAAGAAGTCGAGTCGGTCGCCAAATCCGGTTGGGGCCAAGCCGAGCACATTCAGAACTTCATCGACTGTATTCGCGCCAACGACCCGTCCAAGCTGAGGCAACCAGTCCTTAGCGGAGTCCAAAGCGCGCTTCTGTGCCATCTGGGCAACGTAGCACTTCGGACCGATCGCGTGTTGCACACGAGCAGCAAGAATGGACGATGGACCGACAACGGTATTCCTGAAAACATGTGGCGGCGAGAATACGACCCCCAATGGGAATCGCAAATATCAGGTTGATCGAGCCGCATCATCGCAGGTTACTAGGCGGTGCGGCGGAGCCTCGTGTAGCAGAGTTGCTCCGCAACTCTGCCCACGCAACGCAACTCTGCCCACGCTCCGCAACTCTGCCTGTCCGCACTCACTCGGTCTTTTAATTCGGGGCGTCCTCGCATCATCCCGAAGGCTCGCAGCCGATTTTGCGGAGCAAAAGTCGCCACAATTGCGCTGTCGTATTAGTTGCGAGGGGACGACGCCGTTGCTGGAACGGTTTCGGTGCGTGGGACTGCAGTCGACGGCTGGGTACTTCCTGTCCCAAAAGGGGACTGCCCTGACGCGGTACCTGGACGGCCAAGGCTCGAGTTGAACACGCTAGGTCGTGCTTGGCCGAACGGATTCGTCGCCCAGGACCGGTTGCCATCCGACGAGCCCCAACCAAGACCATCCGCTTCGAAGAAGAGCTGTTGCACGCGGTCGCTCACGATGCGATCCTTTTGCTTTGCTCGCTTGTTATGAATTTCTTTGAGCTTGAGCAACTGCTCTTCTAGTTTTTGCAATTCCTGTTGTTTGGCTTCCTGTCGAAGTTCGAATTGTTTGGCGACGAGATCTCCGACTTGTGTCATGATCGTTTTCTTTTCGCTATCCGAATCTACCGACTTGTACTTTTCAAGGAGTTGCTGAATATCGCGATGTAGTTTTCCC
>JBEBHM010000667.1:0-4845 GCA_040080875.1 Pirellula sp. | reverse complement strand
CTTAAGGCATTATGTGCCAGAAAGCGATGACGTTGTTTGTTACACGGACATAGTTAACCCGAGCGATGAAATTGCCATCTATTTCACGCTCCCTCTAGAGCCGGGACGATACCCGTTCCTTTGTACGTTTCCTGGACACTGGATGGTGATGAACGGGGAGATGATCGTCAAATCCAAGCAAGCACGATAGGCTTGCCTGCTTTCAACCTATGGTTTCGTTTACAGGACTGCGGCAGAATTGCGCACGATCATTTTGCAATTACTTCAATCCGCGGCGAACTAACAATGCTTCTACCGTAGGTTCTTGACCGCGAAAATCTTTGTATTGCTGAAGCACCTCGCGTGTTCCACCTTTGGAGAGAATCTTGTCGCGATACGACTTGCCATTTTCCGCGGTGAGTCCCCCAAGATTCCGCATGTGCGCAAATGCATCGGCCGCAAGCACTTCGCTCCAGAGATAAGCATAGTATCCAGCCGAGTAACCACCCGACCAAACATGCGCGAAGTACGCTGTTCGATACCGGGGCGGAACAGGAGAGTAGTCCACCCCGTAACGTTGTAATAACTCCTTTTCAAACGCTTCGACATCGCCAGGCAGCTTATCGGTCGTGATCGAATGCCACCCCAGATCGAGCAATGCTGCAGACAAGTATTCGAGTGTTTCAAAGCCTTTGTTGAACTTGTTGGCCGCAATGCTTTTGTCCAGAAGATCCTTGGGAATTGTCTCGCCCGATTTGTGATGTCTCGCATAATTCGACAGCACTTCAGGATGAATGGCCCAATCCTCGTGAAATGTTGACGGAAACTCTACGAAGTCGCGAGGGACGGATGTCCCTGAGAGAGTTGGATATTCAACCGAAGAAAACAACCCGTGTACACCATGACCAAGCTCATGAAACATGGTGGTGACGTGATCCAAACTTAGAAGGGTCGGCTCGCCGGCGGCAGGTGGTGGGACATTCATCACGTTGACCACAACTGGCATTTGATTGAGCAATCGAGACTGTGAGACGTAAGCGTCCATCCACGCCCCGCCCCGTTTGGAGTCGCGTTGATAGTAATCGGCATAAAACAAACCGATTTGTTTTCCGTCCGAGCCAAACACATTGAAAACGCGCACGGTCGGATGGTAAACGGGCAAATCCTTGCGTTCTTCGAAACGCACTCCGTAGAGTCGTCCCAAAGTGTAAAAGACGCCGTTCTTGAGCACGCTATCAAGTTCAAAGTAAGGCTTCACAAGATTCTCGTCGATCTTGTACTTTTCGGCTCGCACACGTTCCGAGTAATACTCCCAATCCCATGGCATTGGATCGCCGTCGAATCCGTCTTGCTTCATCAATCGCTTGATATCTTCGGCTTCGATCTTGGCTTTCGCGACCACGCCGGGCGCCAGATCCTGCAACATTTTGAAAGCAGCCGCGGGAGTTCCCGCCATTTGGTTTTCAAGTGTATACGCCGCATGATTTTCGAAACCAAGAAGCTTCGCTCGTTCGGCACGCAGCCTGGCCAAACTAAGCACCAACGGACGATTATCCAACCCGCCGTTCTCACCCAGCCCTCGATTGGCGGACGCCTGCCAAACGCGTTTTCGAGATTCTCGATTCTTGAGCGCGGTGAGTACCGGCTGCCGCGTGGTGTTGGTGATTACCAATAAGTACTTGTCAGAGAGTCCTTTCGCTTGTGCCGCCTCCTTGGCGGCTGCGATATCCGAAGCGGACATTCCGTCCAGATCCGCGATTCGGTCGATCTCCACCCCGCGTTCTTTGGTGATCGCAAGCAAATTGTTCTGAAACTGAGTCGTCAAAGTCGAGAGCTCTTCGTTGATGGCGCGAACTCTCTTTTGTTGTTCGTCGTTGAGCCGAGCTCCGGCCCGAACAAAACTTTCATAATACTCCTTGAGCAAGCGTTGCTGCTCCTCAGTCCAGCTCTGGCTGGCGCGCTGATTCCAAAGTGCTTCGACGCGGGCGAACAACTTCTTGTTCAAAAAAATATCGTCGGAATGCGACGCCAACTTGGGCGCGATCTTTTCCTCGATGGCTTGGATCTTTTCGTCGGTATGAGCCGATGACATATTGAAAAAGACGGCTTGCACTCGCTTGAGTATTTCTCCGGTTTTCTCCAACGCAACAAGCGTATTGTCAAACGAAGCGGACGCGGTCTGATCGGCGATGGCTCGCACTTGGTCGAGTTGCTCCTTCATGCCCGCTTCAAACGCTGGCTCATAGTACTCATGCTTAATCGCAGCGAAATCGGGAGCCTGCAAATGCAACTTGCTCGGCACTAAGAAAGGGTTGTTCATGGAACTCTGAATCAATTTCTCTTGTGTTCGAATGGTATTCGTTATCTCGCTCGCGCCCGGTTGAGCTTCGACGACGTCGACGACGCTCGCAATGGAAACCATCATTAGCCAATTTCGAAAACGATAGTGCGAAAGCATGGAGTGTCTCTCCTATGGGGGATCGAACGGACTGGTGCACCCCGAGTATAACGATGCTTGGGTAGATTCGAAGGTAGCGTGTCGATTATTCAACTCGTGAGAAATGACCCCGAGTCGAGTTTTTAGGCGAGCGACAGAGTGAAAGCTACCAATCATAACTCGAAATGTGAATGAGGGACCTTGCGTATCGTCCCTCACTCACGTGTCGGGTTGGGAGACTACCTGTCCCATTTTGTCTCGGATCGAGCGGATAAAAACATGCTTTGCCATCCGCCGTTGACGGAAATCGTTTGTCCGTTGATAAATGCCCCATCTTCGAAACTGATGGACGCAACGACGCGTGCGATATCCTCCGTCGTCCCCCAACGACCCAACATCGATTCCCCTTTGGCCCTCTGTTGCCAGGCTTCCGAACTATGCTGGCCCCATTCGGTTTGAACCCACCCTGGTGCAACACAATTGACGCGCACGAGCGGGGCCACACTCTTTGCAAGACTCTTGGAGAATGCCGCGACCGCCGATTTGACAGCCGAAAAGTATTGGCCGCTATCGCCCTCCATCCCATGCTCCGCTTGGTCCCAACCGATGTGCACGATGGATGGAAGACGTCCACCGACTTGTTGTTTGCTTTGTTGCAACATTCTTTCTGCGACCGCGCGGCTCAAGGCCATCGTGCCCCGCACATCCACTTCCCATAGCTTCTCAAGTTTGGCTGCGAACCCAAGGTACTTTGATGGGCCAGTAAGGACATCAGCGCCCGCACAATTGATCCAAGCATCCACGTAACCGTGCCGTCCAAACGCGGCCTCCACGATCGAGCGACTCGAGTCAAGGTCCGCAATATCGGCAATGAAGGCCGTCGGCATCTCCGCGGCCTTGGATTGAGTCTCGATGAGGTTAATGGTCTCTGACAGGCCAGCGATGTTTTGACGGGCGTGCACCAGTAGGATCGAATTCCGCTTGGCAAATTCGACGGCGATCGCTTGTCCGATACCGCTGGATGCGCCCGTTACAACAGCTACAAATGGTCTTTGCATGAACTCAATCTGCAGCTTCGTTGGGTGGTGGTTCGTAATTGAACTCTTGCCATTTGACGGCCTGCTCCATGGGCTCGATTCGCAGCACCAAAGCACCGTTCTGAAACACGCGCACCGTGCTGCTGGACTGGCTGACTACGATGGCGATGGCTTTCGTGCGCTGAGTGATCGCAGCCGCAGCCCAGTGACGCGAACCAAGCCCTTTGGACAACTGCAAATTCTCGTGCAGCACTTCGATGATTTGGCGGGAGCGTTCGACAACGCCATCGGCTGAAACAACAAAGGCACCGTCCATTTGTGCGATTTCTTTGATGTCTTCGCGTACCCGGGCGTCGTGTAGGTTCCGACCTTTGCGGCTATAACCTTTGAGCGGATCAAACCCACTATCTTTGCAATGCTGTAGCACCTTGCGCGTGTCCCCCACCACAAACATGGTTCCGACTTTCTTGCCCTCGCGCCCCTCGCGTCCAATTTGGACGGCGAGATCGATTACAATTTTCAAGTTGTTGAGCGGTACTGAGCTCTCAAGACGCTGCAGATCGCGGCTCGTAAAACGGCGCATGCGTTCATCGAGTCGAATAATGGAAATCGAGTCGATACGATTGATCTCGAATCCGCAGTAAACCGCGATGACATCGCAGTGGTTGGCCAGCAACTCGTCGGCAACCGCTTCGAGAAGCGCATGCTGCAATCTCTCCAACAACGGCGAATCTTCTTTGTTGAGAACCAGCGGGACGAGACCAAATTTTTCGGCGTCGGCGAGGTCTTCCAACCGATCGGCGGCGACCAAAATCCGCTTGATTTCGGCGGGCACAAGCTCGCGCAACCGCTCCCAATCTGTGGCGCTGTCCAGCAAAAACAAAATGGCGTCCGCCTTGACGTTACAAGCCAACTGGCCGGCCGCCTCGATGACGCTCGCAAACTCACGCGTGAACTTCTGAACGGTCATGAGGCAGGAGATCCGCAGGTGAGTGAAAGCTTCGAAAGATCGGTAAACCGTGGTGCTGAGTGTAATTTCCCAGCGATTTTTCATCAATTGGGGCAAGCAAGTTCCTGTTTTGACATTGCGAGCTTTGGCAGTCAGGCTATACTTCGTGGCCCTGTAACAGGGACCCAATTCAACTTGTTCTGGTTCGAATCGTCGGTGACTTAAGGTTAGATCATGTCCAAGGCTTGTGAAGTTTGTTCGAAGGTTGCGTCCGTCGGTAATCAAGTAGAGACGCGTGGCAAGGCTAAGTACTTGGGCGGGGTCGGCACCAAGATTACTGGAATAACCAAGCGCCGGTTCACTCCGAACCTCCAAAACATCAAGGTTTCTTTGCTAAGTGGCGAAGTGCGATCGATGCGAGTTTGTGTTCAGTGCATCCGAAG
>JBEBHM010000666.1:0-4845 GCA_040080875.1 Pirellula sp. | reverse complement strand
AGTCGACCTTCGCCACGAACGTATTGGTTGGCCGCGATTCGTCCCGCTTCGATTGTTTGTGCTCGGATCCAACCACCTTGCAGTGATTGAAGCCCGAAGTCGCCAAAGACAACCTTGTTGCCGCGGGTCGCGTTACCTTTTATACGTCCTCTTTGGCTTTTTCGGTGCTTGACCCGTTTGGGCATCAGCGCCATCGTTAGCGTCTCCCGCGTAAGAACCTTGATTTACCCAGACTTGCACGCCGATATTCCCCTGTGGAGTAGCAGCTTCAGCAAGCCCATAGCTAATTTTTGCTTGAATGGTGCTTAGTGGCAGAGAACCCGCATTGCCTTTTTCGCAACGCGCCATTTCCGCTCCACCAAGCCGACCCGACATTTGAATCTTGATCCCCTTGGCACCAGCGTCCATCGCCGTTTCAATGGATCGCTTCATCGTGCGTCGGAAACTCGACCGTTTCGCCAATTGCTTGGCAATGTCCTCCGCAATCAACTGAGCTTGGATTTCCGGTCGGTAGACCTCTTCCACTTTCAAATTGACACGGCGACCTATTAAATTTTGAAGCTCTTCCTGCAGGACTTCGATTTCCGTTCCCTTTTTGCCGATAATCAAACCGGGCTTGGCAACGAACACCATCAACCGAACCTCGTCTCGCGTGCGTTCGATTTCGATGCGATCGATTCCGGCTTCGCGATACGCGGACTTGGTGGGATGGTTCTTGATAAATTTGCGAATCTTTTGGTCTTCGACCAAAAGCTCCGCGAACTCTTTCTTGTTCGCATACCAGCGGCTCTTCCAGCCCATCACGATGCCAGTTCGGAACCCAATTGGATTAACCTTTTGTCCCATATCGTTCCTACAGCTCTTCGAGTCTCTTGAGTTCTACGGAAATGTGGCTTGATCGCTTGAGGATCGTGAACGCTTGTCCACGCGAACGAGGCTGAAAGCGTTTGACAATCGGCCCACCATCGATCCGAGCGTCGACCACCACCAACTCTTCGGCGCTATACGAGCGACCGCTATTTTGATCTGTGTCCTGAGCGTTTCCGACAGCGCTCTTAATGACCTTTTCCAACATGCGTGCACCTCGGTGCGGCTGGAAACGGAGCATTTCAAGTGCTTCGTCCGCAAATTTGCCTCGAACTAGATCGGCCAGAGGTCTGACCTTTCTAGAACTGATGCGTGCGTATCGATGTACGGCTCGGTAAGCCATGATTGATTCCTATTGCGTTAAACGATTACTTCTTGCCGCCCTTACCACCATGGCCACGGAAAGTTCGCGTCGGAGCAAACTCGCCTAGCTTGTGCCCCACCATATCTTCCGTCACGAAGACTTTGATGTGAGCCTTGCCGTTATGAACCATGAAAGTCGCGCCAACAAATTCTGGAACAATCGTGCACCGTCGCGCCCAAGTCGTGATGGGTTGATTGTCGCTTTTTTCGCGTGCTTTCAGCAGCTTGGCAAACAACTTGGGGTCTACAAACGGCCCCTTTTTTGTCGAACGTCCCATGCGTCAGAACTCTTCCCTTGCAAACTATCTCAGTTTCAATTGACCGTAACGAACCGACTTGCGTCGACGAATAATTGCTGTATTGCTTGGCTTGCGAGGCCGACGAGTGAATCCGCCTTTTGCCAGCTTGCCGGTTGGGCTCACTGGGTGGCGACCTCCCTTGGTCCGACCTTCACCACCACCGTGCGGGTGATCGTGCGGGTTCATCGCTGTTCCGCGCACATGGGGCCTCCAGCCCTTCCACCTATTTCGACCCGCTTTGCCAATGCGGATACTATCGTGATCTGGGTTGCTCATCCTACCGATGGTAGCCCGGCACTGAATCGGAACACGCCGAACTTCACCGCTAGGCAATTGCAACTGCGCCCAATTTCCTTCACGGGCCATCAAGACCGCGCTCGAACCCGCCGACCTGCATAAAGCAGCTCCTCGGCCAGGAGTCATTTCCACGCAGCATACTTCGGTACCAGGCGGAATGTTTCGCATCGGAATGCAATTGCCAAGGGTCGGAGTTGCATCCGGGCCGTTGAACAACGTCGCTCCAGCCTTCAAACCGTCCGGGGCCATAATGTACAACTTCTCGCCATCGGCGTAATGCAACAAAGCAATTCGCGCCGATCGATTGGGATCGTACTGAATCGAATCGACCTTTGCCGAAACTCCATCCTTCATTCGCTTGAAGTCGATGACGCGATACATGGATTTATGTCCGCCGCCTCGATGTCGCGCCGTAATAAAACCCTGGTTATTGCGTCCGCCGTGTCGCTTCAATCGCTTGAGCAACGACTTCTCTGGCTTTGCACCTTTTGTCAACTCAGCGAAGTCGCTAACGGACGAATTTCTTCGGCCGGCTGAGGTTGGCTTGTATACTCGAATACCCATGTTCGTTTCCTAATGCATTTTCTTTTCGAAAGCGTATCCTAGAAGAAGTCGATCTTGTGTTCGTCGCTCAACTTAACGATCGCTTTCTTCCAAGCCTTCGTCGTACCCACCTTGGCCTTGTACCGTCGCGACTTGCCTTGACGATTCTGAGTCGCCACCGCAACTACCTTGACATTGAACAACTCTTCGATCGCCGCCTTGATTTCGGTCTTGTCCGCCAGAGGATTCACCTGAAACGCGTAGCGATTATGACGCGTCGCTTTATGAACACCCTTTTCGGTAACCAACGTACGCAGAACAATCTGGTGCGGAGTCAACTCAAGTTTGCTTTTTGGTGGTTGTTTTGCCATTTTGAAATCTATCTCTCACTAAGAGCAAATCGAGTTATGCTGTCGCCCGCGACTTGAGCCAATCCAACGCATCCTTGGTGAGCACCAGCTTGCGAGGTCGCAGAACGACCAACGCATTCAAATCGCTAACAGGACTAATGGTCAGCCCCTGAATATTTCGCCCGCTCAAATACAAGTTGCGGTCAAGTCCATTGGTCGCCAAGGTCTTGGTTTGCCCCTCAAGCCCAATCGCTTTGAACGCCAATGCCAACGCTTTGGTCTTCGGAGCATCCATCCTGAACTTGTCGACTACGATGACCGAACCAGCGGAGATCTTTGCCGCGATCGCCATCCGCGTCGCCGCTTGGACGGCTTTGCGAGGCAACCGATAGTAATAGGATCGAGGCTGGCGAGCATTCGCATGGCCACCACCGCGCCGGACCGGCGTACGCTTGGCTCCCATCCGAGCATTACCGGTACCTTTTTGCTTGTACATTTTCTTTGTCGATCCAGAAACCTCACCGCGAGTTTTGGTCTTGTTGCTGCCCTGGCGCTGATTGGCCAAGTACATCACAACGACATCGTGCAGCAACTGCTTGCTAATCCGAGGAGCGATCGACTGCGGATCGATTTCGTAATCGCCCACCTTCGCACCAGACATATCGTAAATTGGAAGTGTTGTCATCTTTGTTTCACGCCTAACGGTCTTAGCCGAGTTTATTGGTTTCGCGGATGATTACATAACCACCGTTGGGTCCGGGAATAGCTCCGCGAACCAACAACAAATTGTTTTCGCCGTCGATACGCACCACCTTGAGGTTGCGCATCGTTACGCGGTCATTACCGTACTGACCCGCTCCCTTTTTCCCCTTGCGGACACGGCCAGGATACGTACCTGCGCTGGTACCGCCCGGATGCCGGTGAACTTTCTTGACACCGTGCGTGGCTCGCTGGCCAGCATAATTGTGTTTCTTCATCCAACCCGAGAAACCGCACCCTTTGGTGATCCCGGTCACATCCACAGCCACCAGACCCTCAAAGACAGCCACCGTCACTTGCGAACCGATCTCAGCCATCACCGGCCCTCGCAACTCACGAACAAACCGCTTTGGTTCACAGTCCGCCTTGGCGGCAGGAGCACCGCCCGACATTTTGAGTTTGCCCGATCGCTTGCTCGAGACGTCGGCTACGTGACCTCGCTCAGACCGGGAAGCCAATCGGCGAGGCTTGTCGAGAAACCCCAATTGGGTCGCTTCGTAACCATCACGATCTACGGTTTTCACTTGAAGAACATGGCAAGGGCCAGCTTGGATCACGGTCACAGGAACCGCGCGCCCATCTGGCTCGTACACTTGCGTCATTCCGACCTTGCGGCCGAGGATACCTTTGCTCATTCGTCTTGTTCCGTAAATCGTTGCCACAAAGGACACATCGATAAGTCCGCTCCGCTTAGGGGGCCAACTGTGCCAACAGAGCGAAGATCGCATCTGCCGCCGATCGATGGGTTACCTTCAGGGCTTCCGTTTCATACTAGGGAAACCTGATGGATGCCGTTAATGCGTTAAAAGTCCTACCGCGATGTTGCCTTGATTTTGATGTCAACACCTGCGGGCAAGCTCAACTTGTTTAGAGCTTCGATCGTTCGTGCGGTGGCTTGCTTGATATCGATCAAACGCTTGTGCGTCCGAATCTCAAATTGCTGACGTGCTTTCTTGTCAATATTCGGTCCCGACAAGACCGTATATCGCTCGATCCGTGTTGGAAGCGGAATCGGGCCATGCACCTCGGAGTGAGTCCGCTTGGCGGTCTCTACGATTTCGAGCGCACTCTGATCCAAAACAGCATGATCATAAGCTTCCATACGAATTCTGATGACTTCATGCGATCCGGACACGGCTGATCTCTACCTTCCAACAGAACAGTCAACAAACCCAATGTTTTTGGGTAAATTTACAATGCAAACCCCACGCAAAACGCGGGAGCGAAGAGAATAGAGACGGGCCCATCGTTCGTCAACGCCAAATTTCTATTTTTGGTTCGCGTCTGCGTCGGTTTAGCCAATTCCGCTAACCGACCGTGCCGCCGATTCCAAAATTCGAGGACAGGCGGCCTGCAACATGTCTAAG
>JBEBHM010000665.1:0-4846 GCA_040080875.1 Pirellula sp. | reverse complement strand
CAACGAGCGTATTTCAGGGCTTTATGATGCGTCCATTCGAGTGGATCGCGATTCCAACGGATTTCATGTCGCGACATTGTAGCCGCGTATCTCCGAGACGCGGGTATTCGATCTTAAAGTGACGCGCTACACGGATTCCAATTCAGCGCAAAGGCGGGATTGAAGTACAATCCAAGCGGGAGATAAGGGTTTCGATGGCCAATACGTCCGCCTCGGAGATGCGGACCTACGTTGCAGCGTCGCTCCGCGACGCTGGTATTCGACATCAACGAAGACTCGCTGCATCGATTCCATTTCCGCGTAAAAGCGGGTTTGAATGTAGGATCGGTGCACCGCCAAGTTTTGCGGAGCAAAACTTTTACAAGCTTGCCAATTGGGAGGTATATGCCTCGATCTCCTTGAGCAATTGGATTTGCTCGGCGTTGAATCCTACGGATTGCGAACGATCTGCGGTCGAGGCCAAGTTGAGCAGGTGAGTCGCATGTTCATCCCCCAGCCCGGAAGTCAATTGGCTTTTCGCTAGGATGCGTTGGCGCAAGTCGGCCGCGTTGTCGATTCCTTCCATTAATCCCAAATGCGAGCCTGTGCTTGCTCCTTCGTGCGCGGTGCCTCCTCCACCAGCTGTCATGACCATTAAGTTGGCAAAACCAAACCAACGTTGAATGGGGCCCTGGCGAATATGGACGTTTTGGATGTTCTCAAACGTGATCGTGGTTTCGTAAATACTCCAAATCCCTCGCCGAATGCGCATGCTACGATCGCTCAGAACATACCAAGTCGTGTCGTATTTGAGGTGGATCGCGATGTAGGCAATGATGTCCGGGACGATGATGACAAACAACCAAATGGGCGCCGTCAAAAGTCCACCGATCGGCGACCAAACTGAGAAAACCATCCAAAGGGCAAACAGCACAACGTCGATGATCACCAATCCGATCCAAAAACCGAATTTCCGATAATTCAAGTAGGCTATCGAAGGCCGAAGATACTCCACTTTTTCGTTCTGAAGCGACGGTAGTTTCGGTGGCCCATCTGGGAGTTTGAAATATTCGGTGAGGATCCCCCAGACTCCCGAATAGCACCACTTGCAAGCATCATGAACCAGTCCCGAGTCCTTCATGATGGTTTAACCGTTTCTGAATTGTCGTGGCGTGAATTCTTCGCTGCCATGATCGACAGATTATCTCGAATACTTCGCAGCAGCGCAGTTACTTGCTCGCCCGAGTTTGTTGACGTGGGAGCAGATACGGCGGCTTGCGCGTGTTCCGTATGGGTGGCGTGTCCCTTGGCTCCTCGCATGCGTTCGTAGAGCCAGTCCCGGATCGCATCTTCATTGGTCATGCCTTCGAGAACGATCTCCGGGGTCGCACTGCCGGATGCAGTCTGAATGCTCACGCTTGCGATCCCAAGCCACCTCTGAATGATGTTGCGGCTGACATGAATATCTTGAACGCGTCGGAACGCGACGACGACTTCGTTCCGAAAAAATAGTCCCGATTGCATTCGAATCCCGGACTCTTCGAAACGATAGCGAAGTGTGTTGTATCGAATGATAAGGGCAGGGATCGCGATGAAAACACCAGGCCCGGTTAGCAAACTCGTCAACAAGTAGTAAGTTAAGAGTCGGTGTGAAGGTCGCTCAAGAGCAGCAAAATCCAGTTGATTAGGGGCATTCATAACGATTTGGTTATTGAGGGAATACTCTCTCGCCACCATCCTTGGTTATTAATGATTTTAGCTGAGCCGCATCGGTCGAACTGGACAGGAATCGAACGCTTCCATCTCCTAAGGCCACGTTGGAACCAGCGGTATGTGCGTGATGGTCATTTAACACAGTGGGTCTACTCATACCATCAATGTAAGTATTCAAGTCGATGTCGTTGGGTTCCATCCAATGAACTGCATGACGATCCCTAGTTTCTGCCACTAAAATAGTATTCGCCAGACCATCGGTAATCTTGTCGAACCCAGTTGGATTCGGACCGAAAAAGATTCCCTGCTCGTCGACGACGGCAACATAAGTTGTTAGCCCAGGTGGCAACGAACCGCTGGGACATTTGTAACAAGGGATTTCGTTTTCGTAGGCAGCTAAGTTGTCCGGATGATTCCAGGGTTTGGAAAAATCAATTTGATCATAAAGTCCTTGTTGTTCCAAAAAAGGCAAAATGAGAGTACGCCAACTGTGCAATCGATTTCCGTCCGCATCGACGGTATACGCTGGGGGCAGCGACCTGTAGGCCGATTCGTAGTTATGAAGTGCAAGTGCGATTTGTTTCATGTTGTTGGAACATTGCATCCTGCGAGCTGCTTCGCGTGCGGCTTGGACCGCAGGCAATGTCAGCCCCACTAGCACCCCACCGCACACAAATAGCATCACCAACATACCCATGGCGATCCCCGCAATTATCAGACACGTGTTGGTGTTGCTGTTGGAATTTTGGGACATAGGCGTTCCAGTATTAGTAGGAGTGAAGCTTCGGGTAGTTGCTGAGGTCAGGTCACAATTCTAGCATTGTGAGATTCAATTGCACCACGACCAGTCCCTAAATCAATTGCGGAAATATCGCGCTAATTGACAATCCTTACCTAGATTTTCTGAAAATCCTAATCGCTAGGCTGGCTGTTATCCGATGACTTTGAAACGCATGATTGCGCAAGGTTTAGGCCTCAACTCGAAAGATGAAGCATTGATTTGCAAGCACATCGCGCATCGAATCGCACCGGTTGGTCCCATTTATTGCACGGTTGGCTTGTGCTGGTTGTTTGCACGACTGGATATGCACAAGAACCTGGTACGACCCCATCCTCAGAATTGGATTCCAATCGCCTGAGCGAACTTGAGAATCGGATAGGCGAGCTAGAGTCTCTATTGGACAAGCAAGCGCGCGGCGAGAAAAGGATAGCTGAAGAGAAAGCCAAGAAGCCGATTGTGACCCCGCGAGGGCGAATTCATACGGATGCGAATTGGTTTCACCAAAGCGACGCGAACCGGGCTGCGATCGGCGATTTGCAGGACGGTGTGTTCGTGCGTCGCGCCCGACTCGGTTTTGATGCTGCAGCCTTTGGCGTTACCGAATACCGGCTGGATTTTGAAATGGGGGCCGGACGCGATCGCCTTGTCTTAGTGGATGCTTACGGTCGTTTAACGAATATCCCGTGGTTGGGTAACATTCAAATGGGGCACATGCGAGAGCCCTTTTCGTTGGATAACTTGACCAGTTCCAATTGGGCGACTTTCATGGAGCGCTCGCTCATCAATGCATTTGACCCGAACCGAAACTGGGGTTTAATGATGTTCAATTGCAACGAAGCCGAGAACTTCACATTTGCAATGGGTGTTTTTCGCGAGGGAACGGACCAATTCGGTGACGACATCGGCGATTCGGGGGAACGCGCGCTAACCACTCGCAGCACATGGATGCCCTACCAAGACACCGAGCAAAATCATTTTATTGAAGTCGGCGGTTCCTATAGCTATCGGAATTTAGATAAACAATTCCCTTCCGGAATCGGGGGCCCTGAGCAATCAATCCTACGATTTCAAGGTCGCCCAGAGATCGCACTTGCGGAGGAAAACGTCGGTGGCGTTCCGTCGATCATCGCAGTCGAATTCAACGACGCCTCGAACGCTCAATTGTTTGGCGTGGAAACTTCATGGAACTTTGGCTCGCTCAACCTACAGTCAGAGTTCAATGGCGCCTCGGTTCATCGCGGTACTCTTCCATCAGCCTTCTACCATGGGACATATGCACAAGCCAGTTACTTTCTAACGGGCGAGAGTCGCTTGTGGAATAACAGGGCAGGCACATTCGCGAGAACAAATGTACATAATCCAATCAAATTAGGTTACAAAGACCGTGGTAGCTTAGCCGGATCGGGTGCCTGGGAAGTGGCTGTGCGTTGGAGCTATCTCGACTTTACTGACGCGGTTCAGGACGCCGGATATCTCGATACGTTGACAACCGGTTTGAATTGGTACTTGAATCCATTCGTGCGATTGATGTTCAACTATACGCATGCCGATGTACATCTTCCGACACATGGCCGAAGCGACCTCGGGATTTTCCACACTCGTCTAGATGTCAACTTTTGACCTTGCTGCGATTGCATATTGGACGCCGATGACGGTAGGATTGCTAAAAATAATTGCAGCCAACCACCCCGTCCGAAAGGAGCGACCGATGCGTCGACGAAGTTTTCTATCTACGGCTTCTGCCTCGATTGCGGCGATCTGTATTCGACAAGAGCTCGTGCGCGCCGCATCGGGCAAAGCAATCCGCATTGGACTGGTGGCGGATCCGCAGTACGCCGACATCGATACATGGAACACTCGTTTCTATCGCCAGTCGGTCGGAAAGTTAGGCGAAGCGATTGCGCATTTCAATGGACTCGAGCTTGATTTCTGTGTAAATCTGGGTGACTTGATCGACAAACATTGGCAGAGCTACGACGCGATCTTCGATCCGCTTTCGAAATCCAAGCACACATTTCATCACGTGCTTGGCAATCACGACTTTGATTTGCTCGACGAGTTCAAACCAAGGGTCCCCAATCGCATGGGCATGCCCAATCGTTACTACACTTGGAGTTTGGATCCCTGGGTTTTTGCTTTCTTAGACACCACCGACGTCAGCCTTTACGCTCAAGCAATCGACAAGCCGGAATACGCCATCGCAAATCAGCAACTCACTCAACTCAAGGCTACGGGGGCGAAAAACGCACAATCTTGGAACAGTGCCCTTAGCACGCGACAAATAGATTGGTTTGAGGCGACTTGTCAATCGGCCGCCTTGAAAAATCAACGTATCATTGTCTTTTCACATCATCCTGTGTTTCCCGAAAACGA
>JBEBHM010000664.1:0-4858 GCA_040080875.1 Pirellula sp. | reverse complement strand
GGCGACGACAATGCCAAAATTCTCACTGAACGACGACAAGATAAACAAATCCGAATCTACCAAAAACTGCCACTTTTGAGTGTCACTTAAAGGTCCAATAAATGCGATTCTGTCCTGTAAACCAAGCCGATTAATTTGCAATTGGACTTCGGCTTGATGTCCATTCTCGTCGGGCCCTGCTAACAAGAGTTTCCAGTCGTTAGCAACACCAGCATGCTTCCATGCCTCAACCAAAGCAATTAACCCTTTGACAGGATGGATTCTAGTTAACGATACTGCCGTTTTCGTTGCGCCTGTGTTCTTTCTTTTGGGCAGGCTTGCAGGTTGACGATAAGCATGGGGAATCAGCCCTATTGGCTGAGTGAGACCAATGCGACGAAGGTCTTGCATCTCTTGCTCGGAACTGGAAATAAAACTATGTGCAGTTTTTAGGTCTCTCGATTGGTAGCCGTACCAGCAAATTTTCTTAATCCAACCACGACGCTGCAAAGCCCAAGAAGTCAGCATTCCATGGATGCTCACAACACGGCAAAGCTTTTGTCTGCGTGCGACATTTGCAACGACATGGTTGCTTGCGAGCCACATCCCATGATCATGTATGACCGTTGGTTCAGGTACCGCTGTTAGAGATGCGAGGTGTTGTTTGAATCGTCTGGGAACTCCCCATTGCCGAATGTATTTTGATTCGATGGCAGTATGTACGTGACACGGATAATCCGGCAGAATATCACGCTGCGTTTTGTCCCATTGCACGCCAGTAATGACGTGAACATCAAAGCCCAAATTCGCCAAGTTCTCGCACAAGAACGGGACTGAGCGTGAAGTACCTCCGTGGCTCTCTCGCAATCCCGCAATTGTATGAACTATTCGCATATCGTTCGCATGCCATTCAAATGTTCGATGGTTCCGGCTCTCAATTGGTACCTCGCTTCTGTCCCATAGAACGATAGATTTCGAGGTACTGACGCGCAATTTGATCACCATCAAATCGTTTAGCATTTTGGAAACCCTTTCGGACCAATTCATGGCGATAGGCTTCGTCATTCATGACCCTCAAAAACCCGTTTCGTATATCTTGGACATCGAATGGGTCAACCAAATGCGCTGCGTCTCCGGCGACTTCAGGCATCGAACTGCGTTTCGAAGTGATCACTGGTCGGCCAATCGAATTGCCCTCGACAATCGGCATCCCAAATCCTTCCCGAGTAGAAACAAAAGACACTATATCCGCCATTTCGTAATGCCGAATGATTTCGTCATTTGAGATTTTGCAATAGTTTTCAATACTAATTTTGTTTTCCTCTAGAGCTCTTTTCTGCGAGTCGCTCAATTGGCCAACGATCACCAACGTACAGGGGATTCCCGCCAGAGCAGCGGCTGTCCGTTCCAAGTTTTTGTTCTGCGCTGTACCGACATGTAAAACGCGAGGGTGTCCCTTATTGAAGTCCTTTGCCTTTTTTCGAAAACTCCGAGAAATGGCAACGGGAATAACGCTTATCCTGGACTCTGATATCCCTGTCATTTGGACCAGTTCGTCTCGCGAGGCATGCGATATCGTTGTAACGACACGAGCTCGACGCACAGGGAATTGAAACCATAGCTTCCGTAACAGTACCCCCGTAAGGTCTCGGCGTTCCAACAGGTCACTACAATCCAGAACAGTTAGCACCAACGAAGAGGACCGAATCGGAATTGCAGCAAAGTTGATATCACCAGTAATGTGCGTTATTTCCCCTTGATTCATGAAAGCATCCAACATAATTCTTGCGCGCGGTACGATTCCTTTGCTTTCAAAAGGAGCTATGCGAACCGTTGAATCAATGGAGTCGGAAAGACGTTCGCGAACGTCTGATAAAATGAACTCAATGCTTGTGTTCCCAAAGCGTCGCGGAAGCCGTTGGTAGAAAGTAACTTTGGGTTTACACATTACTAGACTAGTGAAATCACTTGACAGCTTCCGCATATAACGACTGCGGATTGCGGTCAGGCGAACATTGATCCAGGTTGAGCTCGGGATGGACACTCGCATTGATTGACGATAGCCGTGCATCTGAAAATCCCGCCCTGAGGAATACAGATCGTAAAGTCTCAAAGTCATAAATGAACTGATGAAGGCCGTTGAACCTGAAAATATGATTCAAAAACTCCATCCGAGTTTCATGGGGATTTGCACCGATATCTCGCAAATTTTGAAAATACTGGTTGTCATTTTGGACATATGCCGCAAAGTACTTCATCGCATCGTGAACCACGACGCGAATGACGCCGCCTGGTTCAAGCACTCTTTGGCACTCTTTCAAGACTCGATGTACACCCCAGGGATAGTGGAGATGATCCAGGAAATGTTCGCTGTAAATATACTGAACACTGTTTTTTGTCAACGGAAGTCCTCTTCGAAGATCTAATCTAAGATCAACTCCCGAAACGATGTCAACGCTAATCCATCCTTCAGCAACATTAGAACCCGCCCCAATTTGTAGACGAAGTTTTCTTGATTTCTGCAGTTTTTTGCGTCTTCGGCGTTGGCTAATAGACAACGATCCCAATAGGTGGGCCTTGGCGGCCGTAAACTCGTGCCGAGAGAGAATCATCAATCGATGAAAGTCAGGGTGATCCTCGACTAGCCATTTCTTGATTGGCATGGCTCAAATCGCTCCTTGTCTCCACATGGAAGCACAATCCAAAATTACTGAACACAAGTTGTGTGCCACTATTGCAGTCCTCCAATAATTGGAAGTGCGTATTTCAAGTCCGACTGCTCCGGACCGTAGCAAATGACATTATAAATTGAGCAAGCAATAGGCAGGGGAAAACTCGAATCAGTCCCGCGTATGCCGCACCGACGTCAGAATTCATGGAAGTCAATGGGCCTAGCATGCCAAAGTAGACGACCCAACTTCCTATTTGACCACGAGCAAACGTGAATGAGATTATTTTTTGTATCACTCCCATGATCCAAAAGCCTGCAAATACAGCTGCAATGTGACCAGCGAAAAACAAATAGGAAGCAGGCCCCATCCCAACTGCAGTCTTCGAATCGGAAGGCGCCCCCAGTACATTGATATTGTACCAAGTCGAAGTATTGTTTAGTGGTTTCGTTTTCCATAAAAACCGGGGCACAATCGCAATGGGTACGGACAAAAGTATGTTATTCCTAAACATCGATTGGTTTTCAGCACTCAGCTCGTTTTCAGCAAACTTCATGGAAATGGCCGTGAAGATTATAAGGTCCTGTCGACTTATCAACCCCAATACCGAAAAATCATCCTCTTTGGTGTAGTACCCATCTTGAGAGATAGTGTCGAAAAACGAAGACACGCCAGTGGATACAACAGAAGACACGCTACGAATATTAATTTCCGAATCTGTTAGGCATCGCCTTCGCAAAGGCGTTACAAATGGATAGGAAGCTATTAACATAACAACCCCCGTAATGATAATGGTTTTGGGGATTCGATGCGTCATGACGTAGCATGCAACGCCGGAAATGATGAAAGGAATCACCATCTGGCTCTTAACACCACTCAAGAAACCTATCACAACATAAAACGAAAGTGATGCAACGAGAATGAAATCGGCAGCGTGGCTGTTCGGTAATCGTTTTCCAAAAACCGATAGTGAAACCAAGAGCAGACCGAGATAGCCGATATCATCCAATAGTCCTAGCCATTGCCTATAATTGATTGAATCGTCGACAGTTTGTTGAGTGTAGAAAAAACCGAAAATGCCAAGATTAATTCGAATTAACGGAGCCGCAAATCCAATCGCTAACAAGGTGGTAATTCCAAATAACCCTACCGTGTCCTGCGTCTTTAGAAATGTCATTCGAGAAAAGAACTTCCTCGAGTAATGCGCCATACTTAATCCTATCGCTCCGTCGTACCCATGCCACATTGCGACCGCAGAGAGCGAAACCAGAAGGGTTGCGTAGTTGAGCCACGTGTACACTTGGGCATCTGTTCCCAAATAAGATGTCATGTGACTCCAATCGGTGTCGAGATAGTACATCACATTCGGAACGACATACCCTACTAAGAAATGGCTAATCGTGGCGATGACTGGAGGGTGAATGAAAGCCAAATATCCATGTGACTTAAACGTAACATATACCTTCCGAAGCAAATAAATTGACAGAAGGACTGTTAAGCAAAGTAGCAGCTCAGGGGACTCGAAAATTGCTTCTTCGAAGTACATTATGTTCTCAATTCCATGATCCTGAAGTGTGTCAAAACGGAAACCGCAAGACTCAATGAATCAAGCCATGAATTGTTGTTCGCACCTTGTCCACAAATGGTGCCATCGATGATCGGCTGTCGGTCACGGACAACAGTCTCTTACCGGGAGCTTCGTTTACAAAGGTGTCGCCAAAAGGTCGAATCAGACTCGTAATCGATTCCTCTGCAATTTCACTTTGTGCTCGAGAAATGTTTCGGCGCGCACGCAACATCGATTCCATGCGTGGAAACATCCTCAATAAATAGGTCCGCAGAAGGTCGTGATGCTTGTTTCCCCATTGGAACAACGGTCGTTTAACTGCCGCGATACCTCTTTTCAACAAGCTGTATTGGTTACTTGGAGAATCATACAATACCTCGCATTGGCTTGCCATTTCCGTTTTCGCCAAATAGTAATGTAGCAATTCGTCCCACCACCAGCATGGCGAAGAAACCAACGAATAGGTCCCAGGAGTTTCCTCACCATTTGCGATCCCAGCCAGTGCTTCCGCAATTGAAAAAGCAAATACAGAAAACGACGGAGCATTTGGAACGTGAAATCGTCCTGGTATGGGAGAAACTCCGCGAGGCAGAAGACTCGCTGAGCTTGCCCGCCCCCCGAAGTCAAGGAGCTGCGGCATGAA
>JBEBHM010000663.1:0-4859 GCA_040080875.1 Pirellula sp. | reverse complement strand
TTAAAATACCAGCCGAATCATTGTTCAAGTTACCTTCTGACGTTCAGAAGTGCGGCGATTTCCAAAGGGCGCAAAACGGTACATACCGTTTTGTTCATGGAGACGCTGAAAATGCCGAAGCTAGTAACGTCAATTCCGAAGTATCGGAAGCATAGAGCAAGTGGCCAAGCACTGGTCACAATCAACGGTAAGGACCACTATCTAGGTCCGCATGGCACCAAAGCCAGCAAGCTCGAATACGATCGTTTAATCAATCAATGGATCGCAAGCAGCCGGAACCCCCTATTTGGTTTGCCATCGGACCAATGCGGGGAACCATCCCTATCGGACTTGATGAACGCCTACCGAAAATGGGCCGTCAAATACTACCGCCATCCAGACGGAAAACCGACCGGAACCGCCGACAATATCGCGCCATTCATGCGGCGCATTCGGGAATGGTACGGCAAGGTTGGAGTCTCTGAAT
The DNA here is from genome assembly GCA_040080875.1 of Pirellula sp. Classification (GTDB taxonomy): domain Bacteria; phylum Planctomycetota; class Planctomycetia; order Pirellulales; family Pirellulaceae; genus JBKCUI01. Next base: position 4,393 of record JBEBHM010000663.1, on the reverse strand, counting down.
TTACCCCGTTGGCGTTCAAGGATGTTATCAAACGTCTGATCGATGAAGGCTTGAGCATCTCGACCGTGAACGATTACATTGCAAGGTTGAAACATATGTTTCGATGGGGAGTATCTGAGGAGTTGGTGGGGGAGCCGGTCCTACGCAGGCTGGAAACAGTATCTAGTGAACATCAAGGCAAAAGTAAAGCCAAAGCAAGGAGAATCGTAGATGCGGTTCCGGCTGAGGTTGTCGAACAAACAATGGCAAAAATACCGGTCGTTGTTCAATCGATGGTTCAGCTCCAAAGACTCACAGGAATGCGACCCGCAGAAGTATGCCAGATTCGACCATGCGACGTTACTAAGACCGATGACGTTTGGCTCTATTCGCCATACCAGCACAAGACGCAACATCACGGCAAGACCCGAGTGATAGTCATCGCTTCCAAAGCTAAGGCGATCCTTGAGCCCTTCATGAATGGCAATCCAGACCTATTTTGCTTCAATCCAAAGCGTTCGGCTGAGATTCAAATTGCTAAGAAAACGGCAGCTAGGGTCACTCCATTATCATGCGGAAATACCCCAAAGACAAAACGTAAGATTCAAGGCGGACCATGCTATACCGCACATAGTTACCGCCGAGCTATCCATCGTGCTTGTGAGCTTGTGTTCGGAAAGGGTGGTATCAAGTGGAGTCCAAATCAACTGCGCCATGCACTTGCTGAGGAGGTTCAAGGAATCGGTGACATCGAAGCCGTTGCAGCGGTGCTGGGTCACTCGAAACTTGATACAAGCAAGATTTACGCCAAGCACAATTTGAAGCTGGCAATCGATACCATGCGTCAGATCGGCTAAAATCGCACACATCGCCAGGGGACTAATTAACCCCGCGTCAACCATCGCCATGAGTCCCATAGCTTGTGGCGGTGGTTGGCAACGATTCTTCAAACTATGGGGTATCTGAAATGCATAATGAAATGCGGGTCCGATTCAATCGTGTAATAAACGCGATTCGAGCGGTAATTGATTCGCTCACCGCCCAGGACGCAGCATGGGAGGAGCTTAAAAAGGGTACTGTTGGAGTCTATGCGGACTCAGCGATGGCTTGCAGTAATGCGAGGCAGGCGTTTGAGGATGAGACGCCAACAATGGACGCCTTAGTGATCGCTTTACGAGACAATTGCTATAAAGACCCAACGTGGCAAACGGATGGCGAGGACGATGTCAAATTGCTGCGAATGGTATGGCATGCCATTCATAAGACAATAGAGGCTGGCAAGTCCTTCGCCCCCGACGATATTGGTGTGATGCGGAACCTTTGTGCAGCACTTGAAAGGGCGCGGGATTCCTCAATACCCATCGAACAACTACCTAGAACAGAGCTACAACTAGCATTGAGTGGCAAGCCTAAATTGTTTGCACTATTCGAGCGACTGAATTACCTCAGTTGGCAAACGATCTACGAAAACGACGAACGGAACTTGCAACGTCTGAGCCAAATACTTTTGGATCATCGAATTGAAATTGAACGACCGAGAGGCGAACGAAAAGCCAGATTGAAAAAACTACCTAGTTGAGAATCATTTCCGACAAGCTTGTCGGGTTGTTTGTCGGCATCGCTCCCTACTCTTGTAATTATTCCGAACCAATGTTCGTTTCAGTTACAGGAGTTTTTTTATGATCGACATCACAAGCGAAGATTTGATACCGTTCCGAGAATTGCCGGACCATCTACCAAAGCAGCCAAGCGGCAAGAAGTTGCATCTAAGCGCCTGCTATCGCTGGAAAAAACAAGGCGTTCAAGGAGTCCGATTAGAGACCGTTTTCATTGCTGGTTGCAGCTATTGTTCCAAGCAAGCTTTGAACCGTTTTTGGCAACGTGTTACGCAAGCAAGGGACGGCAAGCCAGCCGACTGCGAACCAAAGCGTTCAAGTGGCACATCCGACCAAGAGCTACATAAAGCCGGTTGGTAAACGAAAACAGCTGCTTGCGAGGCAGCTATTTTCTTAACTTCATATCCCGACAAGGACGAAATAAATTATGGCATTGGCAGCCGACACGTCAAGTTTGATTTCAGTGGCACGCGACTTCATAGAAGCAGGAATCAGCGTGGTTCCGTTGAGACTCGATGGAAGCAAGGCACCAGACAGTAACCTACTCCCGCAAGTTTGTGACATTCGAACACAAAAACAGTTCGGAACGTGGCAGCAATATCAAACACGACTTGCGATACACGAAGAGCTTGAGCGGTGGTATCGATACCCAGCCGGAATCGGACTAGTTGCAGGTGTTGTTTCGGGTGGCTTAGAGATACTCGATTTTGATGATGGTTCTCTTTTTGAACCTTGGAGGAAATCAGTTGAGTCAATCGCATGTTGGCTACCGATTGTGGAAACCCCTAGCGGCGGTTACCACGTTTTCTATCGATGCGAGATCATTTCCGGCAGTCAAAAAATCGCAGTTGATTCGAGCCGCCAAAAGCCGACTCTCGTCGAATCGAGGGGTGACCGTGGCTACGTTGCAGGCGTAGGCTCGCCAACTGGGATTCATCGAAACGGTATCTACGTCCAAACGATGGGACCAGTTCTGCCAGAAGTGCCGACAATATCAACGGACGACAGGAAAGCACTTTGGCGAGCCGCACGAGTCTTCGACAAATCGGAAACGCTCAAATCATTCTTACCAAAGCCGAAAACGACACTACGGAAGAATGATGGAGATACACCTTGGGACGACTTCAATCGTCGAGCAAGTTGGAGCGAAGTTCTAAAAGGTTGGACCGAATCAGCGGAGAACAGATGGACGAGGCCAGGAAAGTCACATGGTGTTTCCGCTATGGTTCGCAAGGCGAGGAATGATGACGCCGAAGTCCTTGTAGTGTTCTCGTCGAACGCAGGAGAGATTGCACCAATAAGCGAAAACCATCGAACGCTCAGTAAGTTTGAAGCCTTCAAAAAACTTCAGCATAACGGCGATGGCAAGGCAGCAACAAAAGCCGTTGTTGCACTCGGTTACGGAGGAGCACGCTAATGGCATCAGTCGAAAATAACCCACCTGACCTTGAGGACTACATAAACACTCAAGAATCCGAACGACTCGAAAACATTGCCAAGATTCATCGACTAGAACCCGCTTGGAGTTTGAATCAGTTGTTTGAAGCCGATTTGCAAGAGGAATTCATAATCGAACAAGTGTTGATAGAGAATCAGCCTATGGTTGTGGCTGGCGAATTCAAGACGCTTAAAACAACGCTTCTGATTATGTTGGCGTTGAGTCTATGCAGTGGCAAAAAGTTTCTTGGACGGTTCGAGGTGTTCAAGAGAAAACGGGTTCTCTTTTGTTCCGCTGAGTCTGGCAAACGGAAGATTCGAAACACCATCTTCGCTGTTGCAAAACAAATGGATGTTAACCTTGCCGAACTACGAGATATTGGATTCCTAAAGCTCAGTTGGTGGGTTCCGAAAATAAGCAGCTTGGAAGTGATGGAGTATTTCAAAAACGAAATCGACAAGGCAAAAGCGGAAGTCGTGATAATTGACCCGCTCTATCAAGCTCTTGACGACCAGCAAGCGAGCATGATTCTAAACGGACAACAGCTCGCCGCATTGTGCAACTACGTCTTGGATGCTGGAGCTACTCCAATCTGTTGTGACCACGTTAAACGCTCGAGCGAGAACGCCAGGAACCGGGAACCATTAGAACTAAGCGACATCAGTGGAGCAGGAAAGGCAGAATACTTTCGCCAATGGAAGCTGGTTAGTCGACGTTCTAAATTCCAGCCAGAGGAGAACCGGAAGTTACATGAACTTTGGTTGTCTATCGGAGGATCGGAAGGACATTCCAGTCAATTGGCACTGGACGTTGTCGAAACTTTTGACGATTCGGGACACATGGACATAGAGGTTTCCACCCAACAGCGTAGCGAGCTAGTTCAGCAAACACGAGAATCAACCAAGGACAAACAGGAAGCCAAAAAGGACCAGGCATTCAACGCTAAGCTTGACAAGGTTATTGGGTTCTTTCAATCAAGTCCAAACGAATTGAGAGTCATTGCCGACATCAAAGCATTTATGGTGTGCAGTTCGGACTTAGCAAAGGCAATTGTCCTCCATCTTGAGTCAAAAAAGCTGATCACAAAGTACCCTCAAACAGTCCGACGCGGGGTTAATAAATGTGACGCTTACCACCTGCCTGAAGCAGTCATCCAGACTGAATTGAATATAGAGGGACAAGAAGGACAAAAGCAGGTTGTCCCGCACTGTCCCACTAGTGTTTCGGACAGAGCAGAAAGAGAGGGACTAGAGGGACAAGGACAAACCCCTATAGGGGGTTGTCCGTCTGTCCCGCTGTCCGTCTCAAAAATTCCAGTTCCAAAAAAACTCAAGAAGCACACCAAAGTCAGAACCAAAAC
>JBEBHM010000662.1:0-4865 GCA_040080875.1 Pirellula sp. | reverse complement strand
CCTTACCACTTACTACTTACTACTTACTTCTTACATTCCAGTGTCACTTGCCCGCCCAACACAATTCGCATGGAATGCCTCGCGACGCAGCTTTCTGCAGAGCACCTCCATGGGGCTCGGGTGGCTCGCATTGCAAGCGTGTCATGCATCGAAAACACGTGGGGACGAACACGGCAACGCTCGATTGCGACGTATCGACCCACTGAATCCCTTTGAAGCGAGAGAATCGGATTTCACCCCCCGGGCCAAGTCCGTGATCTTTCTCTTTATGGTGGGTGGCCCATCGCAAATCGATACGTTTGATTTCAAACCGGCACTGCTACGCCTCGACGGCAAGCCTGTTCCCGATTCGATTCGCAAAGCCGTAGAAGCATCGCGACATGCTAATGTGTTTCACGGTTGCAAGCCTGAACTGATGGCGAGTCCGTACCGCTTTTCTCAATACGGGCAATCACGAACTTGGGTAAGCAGTCTATTTCCCCATGTGGCGGAACACGTCGACGAACTGGCATTCATCTACTCGATGCAAGCCGATTCGAACAATCATGCCCCTGCCAGCTACCAATTGCATACCGGGGACGTCCGCGGAGGCAAGGCCAGCCTCGGTTCGTGGATTACCTTCGGACTTGGGACCGAAAACACTGATTTGCCTGGCTACGTTGTATTGTTCGACGCCGGTCCACTCGGCGGCGCTGCCAACTACAGCAACGGTTTTCTGCCGCCAGCGTTTCAGCCGACCCGTTTGAGAGATCGAGGGCTTCCTGTCTTGGACTTGCTACCACCGGAGGCGTTTTCTGTCGGACAGCGCCAAACGATCGATTTGATGCAAAAGTTGAACACGATGCATCGAGACAATCATCCTGGGTTCTCGGAATTGGACGCTCGCATCGCGTCGTATGAATTGGCATATCGTATGCAATCGGCCGCCATTGAAGTCGGCGGTTTCGAAGACGAACCAAAACACATCCACGAGATATACGGGCTGAATGATCAAGAGAAGCGGACACAAAACTTTGGCCGAAAGTGTCTGCTCTCTCGCAGACTGGTTGAGCGAGGTGTACGGTTCGTGCAACTCTACGATATGCCCGACAAGGATGGCTGGGACGCGCATGAAAAACTGACCAACAACCACGACCCGCGAGCCAAGTGGACCGATCTGCCCGTCGCCTGGCTTTTGACGGATCTGAAGCAGCGAGGACTGCTCGACTCAACCCTGGTGATCTGGGCGAGCGAGTTCGGACGAACGCCCATGATGCAGGGTACTCAAGGCCGACAGCATAACGCGGCAGGCTTTACCATATGGATGACAGGAGGTGGAATTCGACCAGGAGCTCGAATCGGCAGCACAGACGAAATCGGCCTTATGGCTACGGAACGCCCAGTTCAATTTCGAGACTTGCACGCAACCATCTTGACCGCCCTTGGTCTTCGGTTCGAGAATTTGTCGTTCGAAGTCAGCGGTCGTGCCGAACGTCTAACTGGCGTCGCTGGCAGCGCCAAACCTATGTTGGACTTGCTAACTTAGGCGCATCCATATGTTCCAAACGTCTCCTTTTGTCATGTCCAATGCGTTGGTGTTAATCCTATCCATCGGCTTGGCGGGTACGGTTTTCGCTGACGGAGGCCTAGACCTTGAGATGAATCGACGCGCCATTGCGATCCTAAACCGCGAATGCGTCGCATGCCACGGGGCAGACAAACAAGAAGGCAACTTGCGGCTAGACACTCGGTCGCATATTCTCGCTGGCGGCGACCACGGTCCGGCATTCTCACCTAGTAGCCTGTCATCGTCCCTAGCGGATCGCATCGAACACTCCGATCCAGAGTTGAGAATGCCTCCAAAACGCGCGCTGAGCGCCATCGATGTGGCCACCCTTAGAAAATGGATGGCGCAGGGGGCTCACTGGCCCAGTGATAGCCCTCCCACACCTGACGCGGCGATCAGTAAAACGTATGGGGATGCATGGTCCGACAACAAGAATCCGATTCGAGTCCTCTTTGGCGGAAAACGATTGGATCTATGGTCTCTTAAGCCGATTGTGAAACCTCGAATTCCATCCGTGGTCATGCGCGATTGGTGCAGCAATCCAATCGATTGCTTCGTTCTCTCCGAGTGGGAACGCAGGGGACTCGGGCCTGCACCATCCGTCTCAGATCGCCTGCTTGCCAAACGACTGTCTTTGGATTTGATCGGCTTGCCACCAAGCTATGCGGACGTCGAGGAATTTGCGAATAGCAATGAGCCGGACAAGGTCGCGCAGTGGATCGATCGCGACTTGGAGTCACCAAGTCTTGGCGTGCATTGGGCTCGCATGTGGCTGGATGTCATTCGGTACAGCGATAGCAACGGATTTGACTGGGACGAACTTAGGCCGGATGCCTGGCGTTATCGCGACTATGTGGTTCGTTCTCTGAATCGCGACATCGCTTACGATCGGTTTATCGAACAACAGATTGCGGGTGATGAGTTGTTGGCTGGCCCGCCTCGGAACGCAGATGAGCAGGATTGTTTGATCGCCACCGGCTACTTAAGACTTGGACCGCAAGATAATGCGGCGAGCCTGTTCAACGAACAAGATCGGGCCCGAGCCGAGTTGATGTCCGACCTTACCGAAACCACCGGTAGCGCGATGCTCGGTTTGACGTTTTCGTGTTGCCGCTGCCACGATCACAAGACCGATCCTTTGTCACAGGAAGATCACTATCGATTTCGTGCATTCTTTGCCGCTTGTCACTATCCCGAAGAACCTGCGATCGATTTGGCCGACATCCAAGCGGAGATCCGATTGCATAACGCTGCATTGGACGAAAGCATCAACAGGAACAAAGAGGCGATCGCGGAGTTAACCAATTCGGTGCTCGCACGCCAAGGCGAAGAGGTGGACAAAAAGAAACTCAAGGAGTTCATGACGGCCGATGAGCGGGAACGACTCGACCGGCTTGAAACTGAGAACAAGAGACTTGCCAAAGCCAAAAGGCCATATACCAAGGCCCTATTGATGACGGACAATCCCGATTCGGTAGCCCCAACATTTGTTTTCGCCCAAGGGGACCATCATTCTCCACGGCAGGTGGTGGAGCCTGGGTTCCCGAGCGTGCTGTTCCCAAACAAGCCCAACCTGATTGCGTTGTCGTCCAGAGCCACTACCGGTCGACGCCTTACTCTCGCACGCTGGATAACATCGACAGACAATCCCTGGACCGCACGCGTTATCGTCAATCGTATTTGGCAAAACTACTTCGGTCGCGGAATCGTATCGACACCCAACGACTTCGGAATCACGGGTGCGCCTCCAACGCATCCCGAACTTCTCGACTACCTTGCCTCGGAACTGATCGAGCACGATTGGTCTCTGAAGCACATACACCGCCTCATCGCGACCAGCAGTTGTTATCGGCAACAAGCGGTCAGCGTGACTGCAGATGTTTCTGACGTTGAGATCATTTCGCTCCGAACGGATCTACGTCGATTGAGTGCCGAGCAATTGCGAGATGCATTGCTTCAGACATCGGGCTTATTGCAAGAACGGGCAGGCGGGCCAGCCATTTGGCCTGAGGTTGACGCGCAGACGTTGGCCGCCAATCCGGCAGTGCTCGACGAAAATGAAACAAAGACGAAAGGTTGGTATCCGTCGCCAAAATCGACTCAGACCGTTCGAAGTCTTTATCTCATTCAAAAACGTACGATTCGAATTCCTTGGCTAGAGACGTTTGATTTACCTGAGAACGCCGTGTCGTGTGGTCGACGCGATTCTTCGATCGTGGCGCCACAATCATTGACGTTGATGAATGGCGAACTCTCGTCCCAAGCAGCTCATTCGCTCGCGGAAGCTGCAACGCGAGCCAAGATCGAGACACCGGAAGAGGTGGTCCGGTTTGCGTATACGTCGATCCTCCAGCGTCTCCCAAACCGACAGGAACTCGATGCGTGTGTTCGTTTTTTGGAAACTAGGACAATCGCCGAACTGAGCTTGGTGTTGATCAACTGCAACGAGTTTGTATTCATCGATTAACAAACTGCTGCCTCCACCGGCACAAACTATGGTGGTGGCGTACGGAGTTTGGAGTATTATTTCAGGATCTTAAGCCACTTTGCATGAGGAGCCGATTCGATATGTCACGAAATGCTTGGAGACTTGCACAATCCTTTACAACTAACCGTCGAGCATTTTTACTCTCGGGAGCGTCCATCGCCATCCTGCCATTGGCTGGTCAAGTCACCATGGGAGCAATACATTGGGCGCCTGGTTTTGATCAAGATCCATTTCAGTTAGGCGTCGCGTCAGGCGACCCGACCGCTGACGGAGTTGTGCTCTGGACTCGCCTGGCCTCCAAACCTTTGGAGCACGGAGGAGGGATTCCCCGTGAGAATTTTGGCGTCCAATGGGAAATTGCGGGCGACGACAAGATGGCGAACATCGTCCAAAAGGGAAGTGCCGTAGCGACCCCCCAGTTAGGACACTCTGTCCACGTTGAGGTGCAGGGATTGAAGCCCGATCGATGGTATTGGTATCGTTTTCATTGTGGCGATGCATCGAGCCCGATCGGGCGCACACGAACGATGCCACAGCCAGACATCATGCCAAACGAGCTTCGGTTCGCATTTGCTTCGTGTCAACACTTTGAAGCGGGTCTCTACACGGCTTACAAGCACATGTCACAAGACGACTTGGACCTCGTAATCCACTTGGGTGATTACATCTACGAAGGAGCGGGTCTGGACAATCGCTTGCGCAAACACGTTGGCAAAGAGCTGATGACGCTCGATGATTATCGGACTCGCTCAATCCCAACGCAACGATGCTTGGAGCGGCTCAAGAAGCATGGCTCACGAATGGCATGCTGGGTTCCAACGCCCAGTGGAA
>JBEBHM010000661.1:0-4872 GCA_040080875.1 Pirellula sp. | reverse complement strand
GCCACCATCGAAACGTCCTCGCAAACCCGTGCTGCGTATTAATTCTTGGCTGGACACTTGCCTGCTCCATTCCAAACGTTGGTCGCTCGCAAGAATCCGAAATCGCCGACCTTGTCATTCTCAATGGTGATATCCACACCATGGACGAGAAAAACCCCACCGCAACTTCCGTTGCAGTTTTGGGGAATCGGATCCTTGCAGTTGGCAGCGAGATTGCAATCCGAAAACATATCGGTCCAAACTCCCAGAGGATGGATGCACAAGGCAAACTGCTTCTCCCGGGCTTCAATGACTCGCACGTGCATTTTCTACAAGGGGGGCAGCAACTCTCCAGCGTTCAATTGCGAGATGCGATCAGTCCGGCGGTCTTTCAAGCTCGAATGGCCGAGTTTGCCAAGAAAGTCGAGCGGGGCCAATGGATTACGGGCGGAGATTGGGATCATGAAAACTGGCCCTCCGGTGAGTTGCCACGCAAAGATTGGATCGACGACGCGACTGCGGAAATCGGTGTCTTCATCACTCGGCTGGATGGTCACATGGGACTCGCCAACAGCTACGCGTTGAGGCTTGCCGGAATAGGTCGGAATACTCCCGATCCACCTGGGGGGCTAATTGTTCGCGATTCTGAAACAGGCGAAGCGACGGGCGTACTCAAGGATGCGGCCATGGGATTGGTGACCCGAACCATCCCTCCAATCTCGCGAGAGGCGAAGCTGAATGCGGCAAAGACCGCAACGCAATACGCCGCCTCGGTGGGGGTTACCAGCGTTCAAGATATGTCGGGGGCTGGAAACGAAGTGGTCTATCGCGAACTTCAACGCAACCAGGAACTGAAGACCCGCATCTATTCTGCCGCTCCGCTTCCAAACTGGAGACGATCGGCCGATTCTGGACTCCGTGCCGCCACCGGCGATGCATGGATACGACAGGGTGCGCTCAAAGGATTTGCTGACGGAAGCTTAGGTTCCACTACCGCGCTTTTCTTTGACCCTTACGTCGATGAACCTCGCACGCGCGGTTTGCCGAGCGATGAGATGCTCCCCGCCGTGGCTATGTACGAGCGCATTCGCGATGCAGACAAAGCCTCACTTCAAGTCATGATCCACGCCATTGGCGATAAAGCCAATGACGAGATTCTGTCGTTCTACGAGCGAGTCTCCAATGAGAATGGCACACGCGATCGACGGTTTCGAATCGAACACGCACAACACCTGAGACTTCCGGACATTGCTCGATTTGTAGATCAGAAGATCATCGCCTCGATGCAGCCCTATCATTGCGCCGACGATGGTCGCTGGGCGCTCAAGAGGATTGGCCCGGAGCGTGCAAAAGGTACGTACGCTTTTCGCACTCTATTGGATGCTGGCGTAACGCTGGCTTTCGGATCCGACTGGAATGTCGCACCTCTCGATCCCATCCAAGGGATAGCTGCCGCAGTGACTCGCCGGACCTTGGACGGAAAGCATCCGAACGGCTGGGTGCCTGAACAGAAAATAACGGTACAAGAAGCGGTCTACGCTTACACCGCGGGTTCGGCATTCGCAGAGTTCGCCGAGCGCGATAAAGGGAAAATTGTTGCTGGCATGTTGGCGGACATGATCGTGCTATCAGAAAACATCTATTCAGCTAGTCCAGACAATATCTCGAACGCCAAAGTTGTGATGACCATGGTTGATGGCAAGGTTGTTTACCAATCCGATCGTTAATCGTTCGCTCGCATACATGCATCCAACTTCGTGCAAAAGACAACCGAAGCTTTGAGTTGCGGAATTCATGTTCTGGTAATCGATCTTTTTCCTTCTGGTCGCTTTGATCCTTGCGGGATTCATGGGACGGAGTCCCAGAATTCTGGCGCAAGGTCATTCTAGGCGAGATCCACGAATGACCAAGCACTCATCAACCCCATCTTGGACTGCTTGAGATCACACCGATTATCGGGTGATGGCTTCATCGGGGTCGAACGTATCGAGCATTTGACCGTCGGCGCGATGGCCTAGTCTTGCATACAAAATCGGATCGATGCTTTGAGATTCAAAGCGTACCGATCCATCGCCGAACGCGAAATTTGCCCCGCCTGTGTGAGAACTGCCAAAGCCGCCAACCCATAGGAGTTGGCTCGCCACAGTCACTACGGGCATCCCTGCCTTTGTCATGTTGCGGCCATTCAAACTGCCCGTGTTTCTCAACGTGGCTCGAGTCCCAGATATCCAGCCTAATGCACCTGGATCCGATACTTCACCCAGAAAAATGGTGTTGCTCGAACCATCCTCAATATCTTCGTACCTCACTCGACTATTCAAGAAGAACACGCCATGGTTGTCAACGTCGATCGGCGCCTCCGTTTCGTGATGACAGCCTGCATAGCTTGATAGCCCCACCCCCACCCCAGCCGCAAAGGGGTGACTGGGGCAAAGTAAAACCGAGATCGAAAAATCGCGAGCACGGCTATTGGCCGGATCGTACACGCTGATCGTTTGATCGATCACATTGAAAGTTGCACGCTGCTCCATAAAGGGCAACACTTGCACTAACCAACTGATATGCTGCCCGATCGGCTCGTTCCGGATCGGACCAGTCGGATTGATCGTGCCGGTTGGAAACCGCTCAAAGCTAAACTCGTGATTGTGCACCGCCAGAATCAATTGCGCCAAATTGTTCGTGCATTGCATCCGACGTGCTGCTTCGCGAGCCGCTTGCACGGCTGGCAACAAGAGTCCGACCAAGAGTCCGATAATGGCAATCACTACCAGAAGCTCGACCAACGTAAATCCGCGTTGAATGAAGGGCGAATTGCGACGTGGTTGGTTATTCATTTTTGCGATCCTTGTAGACTTATATCTCATGTCATTGCTTATGGTGAACGGAGTGCTAAGGCACTTCAGTTGTTTCTCGATGCGGCTTTTCAAACGTATACTGTAGGCTGCGTTGAAATCGTTGGTTAGCCGAGTTTGGCTCAAAAAGCTCTGCCACAATCTTGATGGACTTGCTCGTTGGACTGGATTCAACGGAAATCTGTATCCACGATTCATGTCTCGGAAACTCCGGTAAACCTGGCTGCCACTGCTCGCCTTGATAATTCGAGTCCTCGATTGATTGGCGGATCGCCCGTTGGAGACCCGCTTCGCATAGCCATGTTGTCTGTGTCAAAAGCAACTGCTTTCTGGCCTCGCGACGATTCCGTAACGCCCAACCAAGCGTCACGCTCATCATGACCATCAACAATCCCACCGCGACCAAGACAGCCACCAATGTGACTCCGCGATTCCTCTTTGGAAATAGGTCCTTCGGAATACTAATCATCGCCTGCCCTCAATTGCTCTTGGCCCATTCGATGATTCGTATTGGAATTCGCCACAAGCCTGCGATGTCGTCCAATTGCGGACTCGATACGCAGTTCTAGACGACCTCGGTCCGTGGAACCCGGAATGACGCGGTAGAGGCTGACGACGATGGATGGCAAATCCGACTCTTCGATTTCCACGACGACTTTCATTGCATCGAACAGTTCGAAGTCCTCGATGCTCCGTGTTCCCCGATCTGTCGTCGCAATCCGAACCAGACCATTCTTCTTGATTCGGTATTCGACAAGGCGTCCATCAATTCCGTCCATTCGCAACGCGGCGGAATGAGAGCTTGTCTTCTCAACCCATCTCGCCCTAGTCGATTGGTGCGCGTCGTGACGCAACATTCGTTCAAATTTGCCGATTTGAAGCGATGCTTGCGATCGTTGCTTGGCGATGCTGGACAATTGAAAGACATTGCGAATCACCATCGTTACTTGCACGAGCACTAGGCAAACTACCGGTAGAATCAGGACCATCTCAATGAGATTCGATCCCCGTCTCAGGCAATGAACCCTTCGCAAGCGACCGCATCGAATCATTGCATAACTCCAGCATCGAGCCATCCGACCAACACGATGGGTTGATTACGCATAGAATTCTTTGAATGCAACGAGAGTACGATGCGAGCTGTATCCTTGTCTTCTTTCAGTTCTCCATGTAGCCAACAACCTGGCATCGCTTCTTGCACAGGCGACGAGACAGTCAATGATTCCAGTTGCTTGGTGCACTCCTCTTTCGAGAGCAAGGTTAGACGTTCCAAATGATTCGACAATTCCTGTGAAGCCAACTGAAAGTCGCGGGTTGAATCCCAGACCGTTGTCAGCCGGGTAAAGGACGCAGACGAAACGGAAATAATCGCAGTCAATACAAACGCTGACACGATCATTTCCAACCGAGTATGGCCACTAGAGTGTTTCATCATCCGTGCCTCTGCGAGAAAACACGTATCATCTCACTCAACGAGTTTAATAAAGCATATCCGGTCAACAAAACGGCAGCTCCAAATGCGAGCGTCAGGGCGGGCTGAACCCAAAGCCCGTACGCGATACGAGCAAAAAAATTCGACTCGCGATCATCCAGCGTGAACTGCTGCAGTGCCCAACTCTGAACATCGGGTGAAGTGCATCGCTGCATGGCGATCGCTTGGCGACGTGCTAACAATCGAGTGTCGCTCAAGGACTGCCAAACAGGAACGCCTGCTTGTATTTGCTTCAGTGACGTTCCCAGTTCTCTTTGGACACGAGCGTTTGGATTGCACTTCAAAAGTGTTTCAATCATTCCGCGATCCCCGATACCCGCTCGCAAGCAGAGCGACATCTGCCTCAGACATTCGCGTCGGCGGGACGCAAATCCCCAGCCGCGACGGCTATCGATTTGCCCTTGGAGTGGCCCAGTCGATATCCAACGAACGAAGCGAACCAGCCAGTAGATCTGTAATACGACCAAGAGAAAAAACACAATCCCAAGACTTAGGACCGGAAACAACTCCATGTTTTGGGTGTAGTCCCCCAAATCAAACTCCAAAAGC
>JBEBHM010000660.1:0-4876 GCA_040080875.1 Pirellula sp. | reverse complement strand
GGGGGCGTCGGGGGCTCTAGGGGCCAGCCTCTTCCGAATGGCCCTCGCAAGCCAAACGACATCCCAATGCCACCCATCTCAATGGCTCTTGTCACGGCTCCGACGGAACGAATGGTATGCTGAAGTAAACCCGCAGCTGTCGACCCCGCAATGGAGATGGCGGCCTCCCCAACTCCTGGTACATAAAGCATATTGAACTGCCCTGGAGCGTATTCGAAAGCCTTCCCGACATCGGGATCATCAAAACCGAGGTCCACGGTAAATACGCCTGAGGAATGGTTGCGAAAACGACGGACCGAAACAGGTCTAGTAGTCCATGGTTCGGTATGGTTTTCTCTCGATGTCCCCTTGGCCACAGTCACTCTTTGACCTCCTTGTTAAGAACGCAACTCGATGTGGGTGGAGGGATCACTGGTAGCATACGGTTGGACGAGGGTGTGTTGCGAATCGCCGCCACTTCCTCTGTTAGATCGATCCCGACGGGACACCAAGTGATGCAACGCCCACAACCGACGCAGCCCGAGGAATCAAACTGATCATGCCAACTAGCCAGTTTATGTGTGAGCCATTGACGGTAGCGACTTCGTCGATCATTCCGCACTACCCCGTTCCCGGTGTAGCTAAAATCGAGATTGAAACAGGAGTCCCACTCTCGCTGACGACTCACATTGTCGCCGGACAGATCCACCACTTCCGAAACCGTGCTACAAAAGCAGGTGGGACAAACCAATGTACAATTCGTGCATGATAAACATCGTGTCGCGACATCGTCCCACCTTGGATGTTCGAGATTTCCGAGGAGCAAGTCCCGAATATTCGTGGTATCGAGCCGTTTCGTCATTTGATCTACGGCCCGTTGTTCATAAATTCGAGCTTCCTCTAGATCTTTTTCAGCTGCCTCGTCTGGCTTGAGACGCATGAGCAACAAGCGTCCTTGTTCAGTCGCCGATTCGATGACGAAACCGTCCTCGAGTTCGGTCAACGCGAGATCGTATCCGCTTCGACACTTCGGTCCTGTTTCCATCGATGTGCAAAAGCAAGTTGAAGCGGCCACAGAACAATTGACCGCGATGATCAAGACCTGTTCACGTCTCGCTTGGTAAACAGGATCGACATAAGAGCCTTGCAAAAAAAACACGATCCTGGACTGCAATGGCGGCCAGTTCGCAGGCTCGCACGCCGAGGAAAGCGAATTTCGGCTGCGGATCATTCGGCGTACTAAACGTCCATCGATTGGCTTCGCGAGTCCCATTCGCAACCGTCGCTCTCGGAGGAAAGAGAAACTGTTTCCAAGAATGAGGGCCAACGTTGAACTCGAAAAGATTCTCATGACCGGTCTGCACCACGCGGTACTTGCCTGGCTCCTGCGAGTCGCGAAACCCCTTCGGCAAATCATCGATACTGCGGAGTTCGGCGTACACAATTGCGTTGTCCTCGACCTTGGGGCCAACAACCGTGTAGCCATCGCAACGCAGCAATTCGATCAGCTTGTGCAAGTCCGATTTCGGGATGCGGTACGTTGCGGTCATGGATAGTTCTCGATTTTGTGTTGAGCCTGATCTGAATGGACCCTGTTGATTTTGAATTGAGCCTGAGGCGCTAGCCGATCGATCATGAAACTCGGCTAACGCTTCAGGCTGGGGTGTTAAAAGTTTGGTATTGACGCAAGAGTTCGACAAATTGTTCTTATACTCCCAATTTTGTCATGCCCCCAGTTGGCTTGTCTAACATTCGACTTCCTCCACTCCTTCGTCCCCAGTCGGCTCGTCCGACTGGAACGGAAGGTTCGAATAGCTATATAGCTAATGAACCTGATTCACCCGTGACACAAGGTTACGGGGGTCTTGCCTCCTTGCTATGTGTGATACAAGTCGAGTAACTGAAGGCGTGTTGCCAGCAATCGCATTGCAAGTGCCTTTGCGATGACGGTCATCATTTCGTACCCAAAGTCTGTGTCTACCTCCGACTGATGCTTCAGGTCGCTCGCATTGATCACGATGAGTTGCGACTCTTCGGTAACGATGGCAGTGGAAGTCATGGTACCGTCTCCGAGAATAGCTGACCAAGCCAAAATGTCGCCACTGCCAACGGTGAGGATCGTTTGCCGACCACATCGCGTTGTCGACATCTCAAGCCTCAGCGAACCATTCACGATGAAGTATATTTGATCTTGATGTTCTCCTTCACTGAACAGAACCGTACCTTCGGCATAAGTTGCTAGCGTTGCAAGCTCAGCCAGCTTGTCCATCGAATCTTCGCTCAAATCGACGAGCGTGACCAGCTTTCGCATGGCGGAGACAGTCGAGATACGTTGCTCGGGTAGTGTCACTTGCTGCTATCTCTTTCGCGTTCAAATTCCAGAACGGCAACGGTGGTTCGCAAGACTGCGTCGGGCGTAAGTGAAATGCTATCGATCCCTTCTCCAACCAGGAACTGACAGAAGTCAGGATAGTCGCTGGGGGCTTGGCCGCAGATTCCGATCTTTCGCCCCTTGGCTTTTGCTGTATGAATCACCGTTGCGATCAAACGTTTGACCGCTGCGTTGCGTTCGTCAAAGACATGGGCAACGATAGCCGAATCCCGATCGACTCCCAACGTCAATTGGGTCAGGTCGTTTGAGCCGATCGAGAAGCCATCAAAGATCTCAGCGAACTCGTCTGCTAGGATGGCATTGGAGGGAATCTCGCACATGACGTAGATTTCCAGCCCGTCTTTCCCCCTCACGAGGTCGTATTTAGCCATTTCGATTTGCACCTTTCGACCCTCTTCGACGGTGCGACAAAAGGGAATCATCAGCTTGAGGTTGCGCAGCCCCATTTCCTGCCGAACTTTCTTAATGGCTTTGCATTCGAGTCCAAAGGCTGCTTGGAAACTCGGCGCGTAGTAGCGAGATGCACCGCGGAATCCAATCATCGGATTCTCTTCGTGTGGCTCATATTTTTTGCCACCGATCAAGTTGGCGTATTCGTTCGTCTTGAAATCGCTCAATCTTAAAATGACATCCTTGGGATGAAAGGCAGCGGCGATCATCGCGATCCCTTCCGCTAATCGATCGACGTAAAACTGAGGTTTATCCGAGTAGCTCCCCGCTAAATTGTCGATCTCGTCCTTGGTGTTCTGATCCAAAGTATCGTACTCGAGGAGCGCTTGAGGATGAACCTTGACGTAGGTCGTAATGATGAACTCTTCTCGAGCTAGGCCGACGCCGTCACAGGGGAGTGAAGCCAGTCCAAACGCTTCGTCGGGCGCACCGACATTCATCATGATTTTTGTTTTTGGACGCTTGAGTTCGTCGATTTCAAATCTCTTGATTTGAAATGGCAAAATCCCTTCGTAGACGAATCCGGTATCGCCTTCGGCGCAGCTCAGGGTAATCTCTTGATCGGTACGAAGCACTTGTGTTCCATTCAACGTTCCAACGATTGCCGGAAGACCTAACTCGCGACTCACGATGGCTGCGTGACAAGTACGACCGCCTCGGTTCGTTATGATTCCGGCAGCCCGCTTCATGATCGGTTCCCAATCGGGATCGGTCTTGTCAGTCACAAGGATATTTCCATCGCGAAACTCGCCGAGCTGAACCGCATCGCGAATCATTTGAACACGACCTGTAGCAATCTTATCACCGATCGAGCGTCCGCTCACAATGGGCGACGCAGTTTCCTCGGATTTCTCTAGATGATATCGCTCAAGCGTTACGGTCGACTTGCGCGATTGGACGGTTTCTGGTCGAGCTTGAACGATGAAAAGCTCTCCCGTGTTTCCATCTTTCGCCCACTCCATATCCATAGGGCAATCACTACCCTTGTGGACGCTGTAGTGATTTTCGATTTGAACGGCCCATCGCGCTAGCTGGAGAATATCATCGTCGCACAGCGCATAGCGAGCCTGCTGCTCTGGCGGGACTGGAACATTCTTGGTCATCTTGCTGCCGCCGACGTCGTACACCATCTTCATCGCCTTGGAGCCTAGCGACTTTTTCAAAATGGGTCGAAAATTGTCCTTGAGCGTGGGCTTGAATACATAGTATTCGTCAGGATTCACGGTTCCCTGGACGACGTTTTCACCAAGGCCGTAAGCAGCATTGATCAGGACTGCGTTTCGGAAGCCGCTTTCGGTATCAATCGAGAACATCACTCCCGATGTCGCCAGATCGCTCCGGACCATCTGCTGAACCCCAATCGACAGGGCAACTTTCATGTGATCGTAGCCGTGGTGAGCTCGGTAAGACATCGCTCGGTCGGTGAATAGCGACGCAAAGCAACGGCGACACGCATCGAGCAGGAATGTTTGACCTCGTACGTTGAGATACGTCTCCTGCTGGCCGGCGAAGCTCGCATCGGGCAAGTCCTCTGCGGTCGCGCTGCTACGCACAGCGACATCGATCAATGCGTGACCACCACACAGTTCGTGGTAGGCGCTTACGATCGCGCGCGCAAGAATGTCGGGGAGCGGTGTTTCCAGGATCGCATGACGAATGATGAGCCCGTGCTCGTGAAGACTGTCGACATCCGTTTCGTTCATTCCGCTAAGAATCTTTGCTAACTTTTCTTCGAGCCCAGACTCTTGTAGAAACAAGCGGTAAGCGTCGGCCGTCGTCGCAAACCCGTTTGGGATTCGAATCCCTTTTGGAGTTAGCTCACGGTACATTTCTCCGAGCGATGCGTTCTTGCCGCCGACCGTCCCGACATCCCCCAGTCCAACATCGCGAAACCAACGGATCAAGTCCGTCCCAGAAACTGTGGCTGTGGTCATTAGAGTATCCCGTATGGATTCAAGGTAAAACGTTGCACACTCACACTTGGTTCGTGACCACTGTGCATACCACGTGCCGTGAGGGTTGAGGGTTGAGGGTTGAGGGTTGAGGGTTGAGGGT
>JBEBHM010000659.1:0-4880 GCA_040080875.1 Pirellula sp. | reverse complement strand
GCATCCGTCGAAAAGTAGGGCCGCAAAAAAACCAGAATGATGAGATGATATTCAACGAAAACAACCCGACAACCGTCCAATAAAACATCTGGTTGCGCCAAAGACGAGTTGACTCCGCGTTCATCGGGCGGTTCCAACTGAGACTCTCCTCCCACGCCATCAACGGATTGGGCAACGACTCCCCGATCCGCAGGCATACGAGTGTGTGGTCATCGCTCGATAGTCCGCTCGCGATCAACGATTGAATAAGTGGCGTCCCTTTGGGCATTTGCTTCGCGACACTCTTTAAACGCCAGCGATTTACTCCCCAATGCTCGTCGGAGTACAGCTCTACCATTCTCTTTGGGTCTAAATTCTCTCGCTGGGCCAGTGCCAAAATTCTGAGCAAGGATCCTTCGACAGCTGCGCGATCCTCTGACATCCACATCGGCGTAATCGTCCAGCGATCTCGCCCTAACCACGGTAGCATGTCAATGATTGCCATTTTTGTTGACTGATCTGTTAAGACAAGGACGTGATGAGTGAAACCAGCGGCATGAACAGACTTAGCACAATGACGCCTACGACTAGACCCAACAAGACCATTGCAATTGGTAGCAGAAACTCAGCTACCAATTCGTGGCGGTGTTTGACTCGATCGGAATAAATCCGAGACAACTCTCGAATTATTTCGATTGCAACACGCTTGTTGCCATTCGCGATTCCGTCATCACGCAAGGCTTCGATCATCAGCGGAGGAAAGAACCTTGCTGCAGGGCAATGGTTGGCCGGCTGGGTTTTGATTTCGGTGGATAATCGAATTGCGTTTCGCAAGCAAACCGCATTCTCACAAGCTCGCCCCGCGATCAGGATCGCTTCAGGCAGCTCAATGTTAATTCGGAGTAGACAAGCAAGCGCGTAAGTAAATCGGCTCATCCCGATCAAACCTTCGGAGCTGCCGAAGCACAACCGTTGCCAGTACGTCACAAAGATTCGGTCATGAGACAATCGGCGCATAAGTCGATTCCCTAGACGGAACATGAACAACGACGCTATGATCGCAAAAAAAATCGTAAGGGAATTTGGTCCAATCCAGGATCCCACCCACAAAACTACCCTAGTCATTGCGGGCAGCTTCAGCTGAAACTCTTTGAACATCGTGTCAAAGACCGGCAAGACGGTCGAAGAAAGGAATAGGAAAAGCGACACTACGAGGAACCCTAGAATCGACAGGTAGGACCATGTGTAGGACCGTACCGGCCAAACGTTGGGTGACGTACGTGCCAACGCTCCAGCTAAACGGCGTAGGCGTTCATTCCGATCACCTGCGGTCTGTTCAAAGTCGAGTATGGCTGGTAACCATCGAACCAAGTTGCCATCTTTGCGAAAATCATCCGCACCCATTCCGCTATTGAGTGCATCCTCGAACGCACGGATTTCGCGAACCATACCGCTCGCTTCGCGGGTGACGGACATGGCCAAAAGATCCTCGCGAATCCGATCCGCGCAAGCGAGGGCCGCCACGATTCCAGCGTTTGAGGAGCCAATGGTCGTTTCGGTCATATTCGGCTCGCTCCCGCACTCAAAATGTTGAGCAACAATTCAATCGTCGTGCCGTAGATTCCGTAAACGACCACAACGACACCCACTCCGCAGAGCAGGATGGCGAGGTTTGCAACGATCGGTAGTCGCACAGGTGAACTCAGGGAGCCACGCAATTCCGCCAGCGCAAACGAAGCATCGCTCGACGGCTGAGACCGAACCAAGGCGTAATGCAAAAGAGATCGTCGAAAAAATAGCAACAAGGCAAATAGGATCGGTACCAAAACTCCCCATACAGGCAACCAAGCGCGCATCCATTGCAAACTTTGCAGGCCCGGTCCGACCGGATGAAACGACTGCTCCTGAAGCCCGCTAAAAATGGGCACTAGGAAGGAACAAACCATAACGAGTGTCACGAACACAGCCGACAGAAAAAAAACAACTTGCAGCGCAACCAGTGAATACGACCGTTGTTTGAGCCGCTGACCAGATACGGGGATTGACAAAATTTCGAGGCCAGCGACCCGTTCGCCTTGAACCCACAGTTCCAAAGCGCGTAGGTAAGCAGATGGGAGAGTGGCGGTTGCCAAATACGACTGAATTATCTCTGTTTGGGTGGAGTCTGGATGTTGCTCGACCCACTGTTCAAAGCGCCGTTGAAGTGCTGGGATCGACCATGTCTTTCGCTGTACCGAGGAGAATCCCAAATCGAGCTTAATCCCAGCGGACGAAAGATCCTCCAGGTGCTGGTGAAAAAAGCGAACTGACTCAATTCTCCACGATTCCTCTCGATCAACCATGCCCACCGTCATCTCCAATCAATCTCAGTAGCGATTTAACCGACATGAGGGATGACGTCCAACCTGAGCAGATTTATTTAAAGTTCTTTGCGAATCAGAATTTATTCCATAAATCGTTAGGTTCAAAGTAGCAGGCACTTTCCAAAGCAACTGCGGACGAGCACGAAATGATGGTGCGCAATCTGCCGTAGCGAAACGCGTCAAGCGTTTCGACAACGCCTCGAAAACCTTGACGGTTTCTACTACATGCGAGCAGAAATGCGCACGCTCATATAGAAGTGTTCTAGCTACTACGATTTCTCGCGGAATCGATAGCCCACACTGCGGACCGTCTCGATATGGTCCGCATACGGACCTAATTTCTTGCGAAGCGATCGAATATGAACATCAATGGTTCGCTCTAGCACAAGCGTATCGGCACCCAAAGCGGATTCGATCAGTTCGTAACGATCAAAGACTCGGCCTGCATTTCGCATCAAAACATCCAGCAAGCGAAATTCGCTGGCAGTCAACATGATTTGCTCTTTTCCAACGACTACGCGGTGCTTCGCTCGATCGACGCTGATAGCACCGACGGTTACCACATCTTCGGTAGAACCGACTTCGGAATCGTCATTTTGGCAGTGAGACTTGATTCGCTCGATCAATACTCGAACACTGAATGGCTTGATCACGTAGTCATTTGCACCGACGTTGAATCCGATCAATTGGTCCGCTTCCTCGGACTTGGCCGTCAACATGATAATCTTGGCGTTCTTGTTTTCTGTAGATGCTTTTAGTTTGCGGCACACTTCGATGCCGTCAATGCCGGGCAACATTACGTCGAGAAGCACCACATCGGGCCGAAAAGTCCTAGCCCGCTCTAGTCCCTCAAGACCACTGGCCGCGTGTTGAACCTCGAATCCAAACTCCACCAAGTTATAAACAAGGACATCGGCAATCGCGAGGTCATCTTCAATGATAAGGATCTTACGACGCATGGAAAGCCTTACGAACCATCACTAGCGCACAGCGATCGAGTTGAATCAATGATCAACGGTGGCGTATATTTTGGAAAACAAGTACGAAATACGCTGCCATCTCCCAAGTTGCTCTTCACTTCGACCTGCCCTCCAAACGACATCACCAAATGCTTTACGATCGCCAACCCCAAACCCGTACCACCTTTCTCGCGTGAGCGACCAGCGTCCACTCGGAAGAATCGCTCAAAGATGCGGGCTTGATGTTCTGGCGCAATGCCAATTCCGTTGTCTGAAACCTCGACAATACACTGATTTGCACTTTTCGAAAGCGCCAACGTAACGTGTGCATGACGGCGTCCGCTCTTGTCGTGATAGCTGTATCGCAATGCATTGCTAACCAAGTTATCAAAGACCGTTCTAAGAGCATCTCGATCCGCCCATACCCAACAACCCGAACCGTCGTCCACCAGTGGATGCATGCTAAGCTCAACCGAATTAGCGAGCGCTTCATCTTGATGCATCAGGATCGATTCCTCACAGACCGCAACCAGGTCAACTGGTTCAGAAACGAAGAGTGCTCGACCAGATTCGATCCTCGCCAATTGCAGTAGATCCTGAACTTTTCGATTCAGGACCTCAGCTTGGAGTTCGATTTGCTCAACGAATCGAACATTTTGAGGAGACTTGTGGATCGCTCCCATCAGCAACGTTTCCGCGTTGGCTTTGATCGACGAAAGTGGCGTCTTTAATTCATGCGATACGTTGGCCACAAAATCTCGTCGCACCGTCTCCAACCGGACGAGTTCTGTCACGTCTTGAAACACAAGCGTCATGCCAGAAATGGGTTCGCCAGCCATCGGCGCCACTCGCAATCGGACATCTCGTCGATGTACATCGTAGGTCTGAAAAGTCGCATCCACGATTTTGTGGGATTCGAGCGCTTCTCGTGTCGCATCTTGCACAGCCTCGTACCGCACCAGACCAATTAAGGGTTTCCCGATCACGTTTTTTAAATCGATCGATAGAATTCTTCGAGCCGCTCTGTTCAGGAACAAAATGCCGCCAACGGAATCGATTGCAATGACCCCTTCCGCCATACCGCTCAACACAGATTCAAATCGTTCTTGGTACTCTGCGTATTTTATCTGCTGTCGATCCAGCTGCTCTTCTCGAAGCTGAATCGCGTCGCGAATGCGGTCGAATGGGTCAGCCAAGCTAGGTGCCCCAGCCGCAGTCATTTTCGGTGCCAACAAAACTAAATCCGTCAACGGCTTAAGCAAATGATGACAATAAACCATCAATCCAAGTGTAGCGACCAACCCAGCGACGACGAAGTAAGCAGAAAAACCCACGGCCATCGAACTGAATACGACCACCACTGCTTGCATCAGCAGCGCTGCAAGCCCAATCTTGAAAAGAAGATATTTCATATTCGCCTAATACAAGCACACATTCCGGATGACTACTCTGAATCGTATTCTTCACGCACTTCGTGAGGTCAGTGCGTCGTGCAATTATAGCGATCGTTCCAAAAGGTTTCGTTGCAAACGGTGAATTGTTCTGCCCCCTCGGCTACTTGATGCGACAAACAACTTCT
>JBEBHM010000658.1:0-4884 GCA_040080875.1 Pirellula sp. | reverse complement strand
GCTTGCGACGAATTTTGCGCCATCACCATCGCGATGCAAGCGAGAATCGATACGCTACAACGAACAGCGTAGATCCGCATTCTGTGGCCGAAATCGGTACGACCAAGCAGGAAAGCGACTTTAAGGAAGATTGAGTTCATGCGAAGTGGATTGAGTAGACTTGTTGAACTTGGAATCGAAACGCCCAACCTAACATTCCCAATCGCAAATTGATTGGAATAGTGAATAGTCAGCTTTCGCCAAACCGTGTATGGTATCGCAAATCAATGTGTCAAGGGAACCCTGTTTTCCCCCCCTTACGACCGCGAAGTCCTCATATTTCCACCAAATTTACGGTTGTTTATGCCCAAAGACGAAGAAGTCCTAGTAATTCCTGCACAATTGTTAGATCAGTTGGGACCTTTCTCTGGCTTTCAGCCTCATGTCGACCGATACCTTTCCTCTATTCTGGATCGCTCCCAGCAGTCCTTCCGGCCAAGAAGTCTGGTCGAGACCGATCCGTCGTTCAAGCAGCTCATTCCCTATATCATCTTGGAATGCACTGACGCAAATGAAACGCGACTGTTTCGCTACACGCGAGGCAAAGGACAAGGCGAAAAGCGACTTCACTCGTTGAAATCCGTCGGAATTGGCGGGCATATCTCCGTCGACGATGCGGCCGGTGACGACTGGTATCGCAATGGCATGCAAAGAGAACTCGAGGAAGAAGTGTCGATCGAGTGCAGTGGGAATTCGAGGATTGTGGGATTGATTTACGATGATTCCACCGAAGTGGGCCGAGTGCATCTCGGTATTGTCCACATCATGCAACTCACTTGTTGCAAAGTTCAGTCTCGCGAAGAACATCTGGAGGAAAGCGGATTCCAAAGCGTGGATCTCATCAAATCGGAGATCGACAGCCTCGAAAATTGGTCGCAGCTTTGCATCAAACATTTGTACATGTAGATTTCATCCGAAAAAAAGCATGACGACATCTCGCCAGACCACGATCGAAAGCCTCATCCCGCACCGCAAACCCATGTTGCTCGTGGATGAAATTATTGAACAATCAGAAAAACACATTGTCTGCAAAAAGACTTTCCTCCCCGAGGAATACTTCTTTCAAGGACACTTCCCGAACTTCCCCCTCGTTCCGGGTGTGATCCTTTGCGAATGTTGTTTGCAAAGCGGCGCGATCTTGCTCAGTCAGTTTACACCACGTGATGGGTCAGTTCCTGTGGCCACGCGTCTGGATGGCGCCAAGTTTAAGAGGATGGTGAGACCAGGCGATACAGTAGAAATCTACGTTACACTCAACGATGTGGTCTCGCATGCATACTTCATGACCGGAAAAGTCAGCGTCAATGGCCAACTGGCAGCCCGACTGGATTTTGCATGTAGCGTGACTAAGCCCGAATCACCTGCCTCATAATGCTATCGCTATGAACACTCAAACATCCTGGCTGCTTCGAAGTCCCAAGGCGAACACGGAATCGCTTCGGTCGTTGACTTCACTGGCCGATCAAATCGAACTGCCAAACCTGATTCACGCAGGGAACGGGGCTTTCTCCATCCAATACAGACCGATCGATGGAGGACGAAGCCACGGAATGCATTGCTTGGTCGTAGATACTGGAGCCGTCGTTGCCAGCATCCTTCCTGATCGCGGAATGGGGATATGGAAGTGTTGGGCGGGAAATCTCGAGTGCGGTTGGCAAAGTCCAGTTCAGGGGCCAGTGCACCCACATTTCGTACCCGTGAACGATGCTAGCGGCATCGGCTGGTTAGAGGGCTTCGACGAATTGCTTGTTCGATGCGGACTGCTCAGCAATGGTGCCCCCGAGTTTGCGAACAATGGATCCGTTCGATATCCGTTGCATGGACGCATCGCAAACTTACCTGCCCATTACTTGTCGGTCGAAGTCGATGCCAACGAGGGTACGATGGATGTCGTCGGTGTCGTCAGCGAGTCAAGGTTCTTGGTGTATGCTCTCGAATTGCAGACTCGCTATCGTTTCCGAGTCGGCAGCCCAATCATTGAAATCGTCGACACCGTGACCAATCGATCCAGCCAACCCGGATCGATGCAAATGCTCTACCACATCAATTTAGGACAACCTATTCTTCAATCCGGATCCAAAATCCATGCTGCTTATCGAAGCGTGACTCCGCGCGATGCGAGAGCCCAATCTGGAAGCGATCAATGGCCTCAGTGCCAAGGTCCAACCCATGGTTACTCCGAACAAGTCTACTACGTCGTCCCCTTGTCCAACAATCAACATTGGACGGAAGCGATGCTCGCATCGCCCGACGGCTCGCGCGGATTCTCAGTCCACTTCGACACGCGAACGCTCCCATTCCTGAACGTTTGGAAGAATACGGTCGCTGTCGAAGATGGCTACGTCGTAGGGCTAGAACCAGCAACGGGGTACCCCAATCCAAGATCGGTCGAAGAACAAGGCGGACGAGTGATTTCATTGCATGGGGGCGAGTCCAAGTCGTTGCGTCTTAGGCTACAACCATTGGCAAGTCCCAATGAAGTCACGCAAGCCAAGAGTCGTATCGATTCACTGCAAACAATACGCGGTATTCTTGCCGACGAAACCTTTCGAGCGTAGGCAATTGCTTCCTCGTGATGATGCTCCCGCCAAGCGACTCGCCCGTCCAACTTGACAGTAGACTTGGACAACTTGACAATCTAATCTTGTTGAGAACGTTTGTACTCGGCCATTTGTCCATTGGGAATCGGATTTCATGATCAGAATGTATCAATGTAAAACTGCAACTTCGACAAAGAAGCGTCGCAGTTACTCCGGATTCACATTGGTCGAACTACTCGTCGTTATTGCCATCATTGGAATCCTGGTAGGTCTCTTGCTCCCTGCAGTCCAAGCGGCCCGTGAGGCCGCGCGCAGTATGCAGTGTTCGAACAATTTGAAGCAACTGGGTTTATCAGTTCACAATTATGAATCCGCGTATAAGCGTTTGCCTGCAGCTGGTCAAGGAACCAATTACTCAACGAACCCTTCGTCGACTACCTTTGGACGTCAATCTGTCTTTAGTGCACTCTTACCGTATTTGGAACAGAGCAATACTTACCAACTCTTGGACCTTCGTTATGCGTACAACGAAACACCTGGAAATATTGGTGCCTGCAAGCAAGGAATTGCGACATTTGTCTGCCCCTCCAATTCCATTCGACCCAACTCGGTAGACAAAAATGGATTTGGCTGTACCGACTATGGTCCGATCTATTATGTCGACTTGGATCCAGTCACGGGGCTGCGCAACAAGTTGCTTCGCGCCGACGGAGGAATTACCGACGGATGGCCGCGAATAGGTCAGATAACCGACGGATTGAGCACTACCATCGGCTTTGGCGAAGACGCTGGTAGGAACGAGATCATGCAGGCCAATCACGTTTACATTGACCCCATCGACGGTCAGAAGCGGAGAATTTGGCGATGGGGCGATCCAGATAGCGCCTTTGGTGTTTCCAAAACGATTAACAACAACAAGACACCGGTAAATGGACCTGCAAGTTGCCCATGGACTGAAAACAACTGCGGGCCTTTCGAAGAAATATTCAGTCAGCATCCCGGTGGAGCGCTTTGTGCTCTGCTCGATGGCTCCGTTCAATTCTTAAGTGAATCGATCTCCGCCAGTAGCCTCAGAGCTCATGTTACGAGATCCGGCGGAGAGATTGCGATTTTGGATTAGATCCGAGTGCCACCGACCATAGCTTGCGTTACTATGATCGGTAGTATTCATTCTCCCGCTCACTTTCGTCTGCTCCAACGGATTCCCCATCATGAACATTCGTTCGAACCGTCCATCAGAATCAAACCGTCGTCGATTCCTTAAGGCTTCGGCTCTGGCATCTTCGATCACGATCGTTGCACCGCGTGTCTTGGGTGGGCCAAAGCATGTTGCCCCTAGTGACGTGATCAACGTTGCCGTCGTCGGCATCGGTGGCCGCGGACTTCAAAATGCTCGCGAACTGATGAAACTAGAGAACGTTCGCATTTCGGCTGTTGCCGATCCCGCCGAACAATGGGACCTCTCGGGGTACTACTACAAAGGTGTCGCAGGCCGCTTGCCTGCCGTCGCCGAGATCAACAAACATTATCAGTCCAAACAGTCCGATTTCAAGTGCCGCGAGTACATCGACTATCGAGAGATGTTGACGAGTGACAAAGCGATCGATGCAGTTCTATGCGCAACACCTGACCATTTGCATGCCCACGTGGCGATGACAGCCATGAAGGCCGGCAAGCATGTCTATTGCGAAAAACCTCTCACGCACAATATCGCAGAAGCTCGCAAGGTCGCCGAGCTCGCAAAACAAACGGGACTTGCGACCCAAATGGGTAATCAAGGTCACTCGACCGAGGGTATCCGCCAAACGTGCGAGTGGATCTGGGCTGGAGCCATAGGCGATGTCAAGGAAGTGCATGCATGGGTGCCTGCAACACGCTGGAATAAGAACTTGACCGAACCGCCATCAAGCGGTCAACAAGTCCCCAAGGGTGTCGATTGGGATCTTTGGTGCGGCCCTCGCGAAAATGTCGATTTCCACTCTGCCTATGCGCCGGTTAGCTGGAGGGACTTCTGGCAGTTTGGCTGCGGAGCACTGGGCGATTTCGGATGCCATGATCTCGATGCAGCTTGTTGGGCACTCGACCTTGACCAACCCATACGAGTGGAACTCCATCAGGCCGGCAGCACACATCCCAAGATGGCTCCGTATGGAGAGATCGGCTATTTCGATTACCCTGCCAAAGGGAAACGATCGGCCCTTCGAATCCATTGGTACAGTGGTGGGCTGTTGCCGAGCCAACCAGGTCAACTCGGTTCTGACAAACTACCACGTCGCGGAGTGATGTTTGTCGGCAACGAAGGCGT
>JBEBHM010000657.1:0-4887 GCA_040080875.1 Pirellula sp. | reverse complement strand
TTGTTTCTGGTCTTGGCAACAGCCTCGGGAGACATACGAATAAAGATCCCACGTTCGGTTTGCTCGGTACCGGCAGCAATGCGGTCTTCCATGGCTGGGTCGAGTGTGACCACTCGAAGCACGCCGGTTGGGTCGCGATAGCGGTTTGAGATGGTTCGAGCCAATCGATGTCGGACGTACTCCGTAAGCCACACGGGATCCTTGATCCGATGCGCGTAGTCTCCAAGCGTTTCGAATATGATTCCAAGTTGGCGAATCGGAATGTCTTCGCGCAGCAAATTCTGAAGTACTTGTTGCACATCGGCCAACTTCATCACGTTGGGGATGAGCTCATCCACGATCGTCGCGGATGATTTTTTGAGTTGATCCACAAGCTGCTTGGTTACTTCTCGAGTCAGCAGCTCATCTGCATGTTTTCGAGCAGTTTCTTGAACGTGGGTTGCCAGCACAGCTCCGCATTCGACAACCTGATAGCCATAGATTTCGGCTTGTTGACGATTTTTTGGGTCGATCCAGAAGGCTCTTTTGCCGAAAGCAGGATCGGTGGTTTCGTCACCTTGAATCTGTCCGAGTGTGAGTCCTGTATCGATCGCCATCAATCGATCGGGACGCAATGTGCCGCCAGCGATGCGATTGCCAGCCATCTCCAACTCATACGAATACTCGGGCAAGCTCATTCGGTCCTTGATTCGGACCATAGGCAACAAGATACCCATTTCGCTGGCGAGGGTGGCGCGGACTGTGGAAATGCGTTTCATCAAGTCCCCGCCTCGATTCGGATCCGCAAGCACGATCAACTTGGCCCCCAACTCAAGTCGCAACGGATCGACTTCGAGATAATCTTCTACCTTCTTTTCCGGTGCCGCTTTCTTGCTCGCCTCCGCATCGTCGGTTTTCTTTTGAGCAATCTGGTCCGTTTGCTTCTTTTGGCGTTGCATCATCAGTGCAATTCCAATGCAGCTACCCCCCATAGAAATCATGGGTATCGTCGGCAGCTGTGTAAAAGTTAAAAGCAACAAGAAGACGCCCGAGACAATGAGCGCCTGTGGACGTGAAAAAATCTGACGCAAGAACTCGCCCGAGAACTCCGATTTTTGGGTGCTGCGTGTGGTGAGCAATGCCGCAGCCAACGAAATCAAGAACGCTGGTACCTGACTCACCAATCCGTCCCCGATGGTCAGTTTCGCATAAACACTCGCTGCCTCGGCCAGCGTCATGTCCGCGTACATGTATCCCATATAGAGACCACCAACAATGTTTAGCAAAGTGATGGCAATACCCGCAATCGCGTCACCGCGAACGAACTTGCTCGCTCCGTCCATGGCACCGTAAAAATCTGCTTGCCGTGTGATTTCTTCACGTCGACGTTGGGCTTCTTTTTCGTCGATCGCCCCAGCGCTCAAGTCGGCGTCGATTGCCATCTGCCTACCCGGCATACCATCCAACGCAAATCTCGCCGCTACCTCGCCGATCCGCGTCGCTCCTTTGGTGATGACGATGAAGTTGATCAAAAAGATGATGATGAACAATACGATGCCAACTTCTAGCGAATCGCCCGATACGAACTCGCCGAACGCTTGAATAACTTGGCCAGCGGATTCGATCCCCTCAGTTCCTGTGCGAGTCAGAATCAGACGAGTCGTCGCCAGATTGAGAACCAGACGGGAAAGTGTTGTGGCCACCAACATCGCTGGGAAAATGTTGAATTCGAGCGGAGCGTCGATATAGATCGTGGTCAGAAGGATGACCACCGCGATGGCGATGTTGGCTGAAAGAAGGATATCGAGCAGGAACGGAGGAAGCGGGACCAGGATAACCACCAAGCATGCGATGATGCCGATCGGAACAATGGCGTGCCTGTGCCGAAAGAACAATCGCGTCCACAAATCCATCCAACGCTTCCTTGGCTACGAGAGTATTCGAGAACCTTGCACGAGCGGTACGTCGTGGCTTTGCCGGAACTTTGCCCTCCCAAAACCTAGAATCAGCAGGAGTTGGAAGAGCATTGGCCTCTCGAAATCACAGGATTCGAGTCCGCCAACGCACTAGTATCCGGAAAACTACTCGGGAAAGTGGCAAGATGTCTATATCGTTTTGGCTTTCAGAACGATAATCTAGGCTCCTCCGCCCAATATGGATTTGGGCCGGTACATCCCGAATGACAGCATTGATTACCATTACGACTTCGGCGAATGGCTTCCAACGAATCGTCCAAAGTAAATCAATACCCGGTTCTCGCTCCTCGGTTCTGGCACGGTATGCCTTCCCGGATATGGTTTCGGTTGCTGGCCGAAAACGGTTTCCGCATCTCCCCCTCCCGACTACATATCGCCCTGGGTGTTTCGGCGTTCATGCCGTTTTCTGATCTGTTATGCCTAACACAACATTGTTTGTACGGTCGAGCGATTCAGCGCACGCAGCTGGCTGGTCCGCCTATCTTCGTGTTGGGACACTGGCGAAGTGGCACAACACTGTTGCATGAACTATTAACTTTGGATTCTCGATTCGCTTCCCCGACGACCTTTCAGTGTTTTGCGCCAAGCCACTTTTTGCTCACCGAAAGTTTGGTAGCCAAGTATGGAAATTGGCTGATTCCCGATAAGCGACCAATGGACAACATGAAGGCCGGATGGTCGCTTCCACAGGAAGACGAGTTTGCGCTCATGAATCTGGGAGCGCCGACTCCCTATTTGCGGATCTTGTTTCCGTGTGAATCGTTCCCCTTCCAAAACACGCTGGCATCCAACGGATTCACCGAGGCCGAGGAACGGCGCTGGAGATTTCTATTCGATTGGTTCCTTAAGGTATTGACGTACAAATCGAAAAAGCCATTGATTCTAAAAAGCCCGCCTCATACGGGTCGATTGGGTATCATCAAATCCATGTACCCTGACGCCAAATTCGTACACATCGTTCGAGATCCCCGCAAGCTGTTTCCCTCGACGATGAAGTTATGGAAAGCGCTGGATCACGTTCAAGCAATTCAGGTCGGGGATTACACTACGCGACTCAAGGAATTCGTGCTGAAGTCACACGTGACCATGTATGAATCTTTTGAAGCCAAT
This sequence comes from Pirellula sp., assembly GCA_040080875.1. Lineage (GTDB taxonomy): Bacteria > Planctomycetota > Planctomycetia > Pirellulales > Pirellulaceae > JBKCUI01. The sequence goes on along the minus strand of JBEBHM010000657.1, from coordinate 1,822 downwards.
CGACTCGGGATTCCCGCTGATCAAATAATCGATGTTCGGTACGAGGACTTAATCGCAGATCCAGTGTCCGTTGTCGGTAACATCTACACCCAGCTTTCGTTGCCCAATTTCGAGAAGATCGAACCCTTGCTCATCGCACGAAAACAGCAAGAACGGGAATACAAAACAAATCAATTCGCATCGGCCGACAGCGACGACGCAGAGGTGATGAAAACTTGGAATGTTTACGCAGCCAGATACGGATATGCGTAGGGTGATCGGCCAACGATGATTCAACTCCCCATCGACCCGCATTTGGCTGAAATTTGTGATCATGTAGCGAGTCACCCAATCACCATTGTCGAGGCTCCACCAGGTTCGGGAAAAACCACTCGTGTGGCTCCTGCATTGATGAAACAGCCTTTTGCTTTCGGCCGACGCATCTATCTGCTTCAACCCCGAAGACTCGCTGCCAGGTCGGTGGCCGAACGAATCGCCAGGGAACAAGGTGGCAAATTAGGGGCGGAGATCGGATATCATGTTCGATTTGATTCCAAAGTTTCGCGAGACACAAAGCTCATCGTCGCCACGGAAGGCATCCTGTTGCGTCGACTCCAAGACGATCCAGCCATCGATGATACGAGTATCGTGTTGCTCGACGAATTTCATGAGCGTTCTCTTGACGCAGATCTGTTGTTAGGGATGCTCCGTAGAGTCCAAGCAGCGGTTCGAGACGATCTGCGTTTGGTCATCATGTCGGCCACGATCGAATCGAGTTCCATTCAGGCCAAGCTGGGCAATGTCCCAGTGATTACGATCCAGTCACAAAGCTATCCTGTTGCCGTTCGGTATCGTCCGCCAAAACCACAGCAGCGAGTTGTCGACCACGTGGTCGAGCTCATGCATGAGGTGGTTCTCAAGCACGAAGGGGATGTTTTAGCTTTCCTGCCGGGCGCCGGCGAGATTCATCGATGCAAGGAAGCTATGGAGCGATCAAATTCGTTTCACGAGTGTGATATCGTGCCGCTGTTCGGGGCGATGCAACTGGACGACCAATCCAAGGCAATCGAAACAGGCCCACAACGCAAAATTGTCTTGTCCACCAACATCGCCGAAACATCGTTGACCATCGAGGGGATTCGTGTGGTCGTCGATAGCGGATTGGCGAGAGTCATGCGTTATGCTCCAGAGATCGGGCTCGACCGATTGTCCCTTGAGAGTATCTGCCAAGCGTCCGCGACACAGCGCTCGGGCCGCGCAGGTCGTGTCGCGCCCGGGACCTGCTATCGACTTTGGTCTGAAGCCTCGGATAGATCGCGGCCAGCGTTTCTCGAACCGGAGATTCGACGCGTCGATATCGTCACTGCGATCCTGCAACTCTATGCCTGGGGCGAGGGTGAATCGAACGACTTCCCATGGCTAGAACCTCCGCGAATCGATGCCCTGGAAAGGGCGCAACGCTTGCTCGGGATGCTGGGGGCTATTCGGCATGGCAAGATTACCGACATCGGAAAAACGATGGCGAACATGCCAACGCATCCTCGCCTGGCACGCATGATCCTCGCGAGCGCGGACGCCGGCTGCATGGATCGAGCTTGCCTCCTAGCTGCGCTCTTGAGCGAACGGGATCCATTTGAAGGTGGTTCCGCCAGCCCAATGGCATCGCGTCCAAGCTCCGTTCCGACCCGAACTCAACGACGCTGGGATAGCGACTGCGTTGAAAAACTTACGGCCCTGGAATCCTTTTTATCAGGAAATCACCCTCGATCAGCGTTTGGCGAGTTGAATCGCACCGCGATGCACTCGATCACCAAATCTGCAAATCAGCTGTACGAGATTAACT
>JBEBHM010000656.1:0-4889 GCA_040080875.1 Pirellula sp. | reverse complement strand
AGCCATTGTGCCGCGCATTGTTCAATTGCAACGAGGTGATTTTCGTCCCGTGAACAGCAAGTCTTCCACCGCCGACAATCCAATTGGCAACAATCCAATTGGCAACAATGCAAATGATGACAATGCAAATGATGACAATGCAAATGGTATCGGTCTATTTGGTGTCGGTCTATTTGGTGTCGATCCAAATGGTGTCGAATGCCGACGAAAATGGCTCGGCCAAAGTGCATCCGCGCTTGGTTCGATCGCATTGACAAGTCTTCTGCATCAGGAGCAGCTTGATGCATCCGATGCAGGGAAGCCAGCCATTGATCCGGCCAAACCTTACGCGCCGCGACCATCTCATTTTCCCGCCAAAGCAAAAAATGTTGTCGTGATATTCTGTGCGGGGGCTGTCAGTCAGCTTGAGACATGGGACTATAAACCCGATTTGATTCGTTGGGACGACAAGCCGCTACCAGGAGGCCCGTCCGTCACTTTCCAAGGGCCTGCGGGCAACCTTGCTCGGCCGCAGTATACTTTTCGACCGCGCGGACAAACGGGCAAATGGGTGAGCGACCTGATTCCGCACTTGGCCGAGTTGACGGATGATATTGCCTTTGTGCATTCCCTCACCAGCAAATCGAATACACACGGTCCTGCGGAGAATTTTCTTTCGACCGGTTTCAATTTGGATGGATTTCCAAGCCTGGGTTCTTGGGTCACTTATGCGTTGGGCAGCGAGAATCAAAACTTGCCAGCGTATGTAGCCATTCCAGATCCACGAGGAGTTCCGCAAAATGGTTCCAACAATTGGGGGCCCGGGTTCTTGCCAGCATTATTCCAGGGACCGGTGTTGAGCGCAAAAGACCCTGTACGTCATCTGGTAGCTAACGGAGTTGGTCGAGAGGCAAACGAGGCCGCGAGAACGCTTTTGGAAAGGATGAATGCAAATCATCAAACGCAACATAGTTCGGATTCACGATTCGCCGCGAGAATTGCAAGCTACCAGTTGGCGGCTCGCATGCAATTGAGTCTTCCGGAACTGAGCGATCTCGCCACGGAACCAGAGTACATTTTCAAGATGTACGGAGCGGATGACGCGAACAGCCCGGACAAAGCAGCCTTTGCTCGCAACTGTATTTTGACACGTCGCCTGATCGAGCGGGGTGTCAGGTTTGTGCAGTTGTTTAACGGTGCGTACGCCAGCGCCGGGCGGCTCAATTGGGACGGACATAACGCCATCAAGGAACAGTACGATGTCCATGCTAATATCCTCGACCAACCAGTTGCTGCCCTCATAAGCGACTTGAAACAGCGAGGGCTGCTTCATGACACTTTGGTGGTTTGGTGTACTGAGTTTGGCCGAATGCCATTTTTCCAGAAGGGGTCCAAGGGGCGGGATCACAATCCTGATGGCTTCACATGTTGGATGACGGGTGCAGGGGTAAAGCCGGGCGTCAGTCACGGCATGACGGACGAGTTTGGCCAACGAGCCGTCGAACATGTCCATCCATTGTATCATTTCAATGCAACCATTCTGCATTTGCTGGGACTCGATTTCGAACGATTGAGTGTCGAACACAATGGAATCCAGCGTCGACTAACCAACGTCGAGGGAAAACTCATTCAAGAGATCTTGGCCTAGGACGATCGAGGTGGCCGCACAAGCAGCAAAATTGTTACACTGTTGCCGACAACTAAATGATGGTGCGCAATTCCGCCGTAGCGGAACGCGTCAAGCGTTTCGGCATCGCATCGAAAACCTTGACGGTTTCCGCTACATGCGAGCAAAATTGCGCACGCTCATATGGCGTCGCCCAAAGGCAAAGCTGAATGTCGCTTCGTGAGGAATCGACTTGTTCGCAAGCTTGTAAGCGATCCTTCGCTTCATCACCCTCGATCCAAATAACCATGCCCTTTCGTGACACGATTCTTCCGTTGACTTCTAGCCGTACGCTTGGACAGGCTACGCTGTTGGCAGTGTTGGTCGGGATCTACAGCATCTTGCCCCTTGTCAAAGAGTACACTATCTATCGGGACATGGGAGACATCCCTTCGGACGTTCACGCTGCCTTGTCGCTTGTTCTTGGGTGTTTGCTGGTTTTTCGAACGAATGCAGCGTACAGCCGATGGTGGGAGGCAAGGATCCTTTGGGGGTCGCTCATCAACGCGTCAAGGAATCTTGCGGTAAAACTGACAACTTGCATTGGAACAGAAAGCAGCGATGCAAAAATGCTGCTTTCCAAAATCGCTTCGTTTCCGCGATTGCTCATGGATCATTTGCGTTCATCGCCTTCGACAACAGATCCATTGCCGGATTCGTCAACCCACGCCCCGCTTCGAGTGGTCAATGAAATATACCACTGGCTTGGCCAGATGAAAAAATCCAAGGCGATCGACGGCGATGAAATGCGCATCATCGACATCGAGTTGGCCAAACTGCTGGACGTTTGCGGCGCTTGCGAACGCATCGCAAGGACTCCCTTTGTGCGATCGTATCGAATTTTCTGCAGGCAGTGCATCGTGTTGTTCCTGATTTCCTTTCCATGGGGGGTCGCTCAAGATTTCAGTTGGTGGACCTTTCCGTTAACTGTCATCGTTGCATATTTCATGATCGGAATGGAAATTGTGGCGGAGCATGTGGAGGAGCCGTTTGGACTCGACGAAGATGATTTGGACTTGGAAGGGATGTGTGGAACCATTGAGCGTTCGGTACACGAGATATTGGTTGAATTTGAACGAAGGAATTAGTAAGTATGGACATCATCTATCGATTTGACCCATTCGCCCCGGTCGGAGTTGATCTCCCGAAAACGAATCGAGAGGCGCTTCGGCGACTTGAGACCGGCAACGAGCGCTTTGCCAAGACGGTTGCCCACCTGCAGGCTATTGGGACGGGACAACATCATAATGAGCCGTTGATCATCTCGGTGAATCCCATTCAGTTGGGAGTCCCCATTGTCAGCGGTTTAGAGCCCGCTCATTCACCGTTTGCCTTGGTGCTGGGTTGTTCTGATGCAAGAGTTCCCTTGGAGCACATCCTTGATTGTTCGGCCAATGATCTCTTTGTGGTCCGAGTCGCTGGCAATGTACTTGGTTTGGAGTGTCTAGGTAGCGTTGACTATGCCGCAACCCAATTGCGATCAACGCTTCAGAGCGGAGTCGTCATGGGCCACACTGGTTGCGGAGCCGTGACTGCCGCCGTCGACATATACCTTTCTCCAGCCAATTTTGCGGATATCGCGTTTAGCCATGCAGTTCGGTCGTTAGTCGACAGACTGATGCTTTCCGTTCGAGGGTCTGAACGAGCCTTGGAGCGAGTGCGTGGCAGCAAAGTTCGCAAGCACAAGCACTATCGAGATTGGCTAATCACCACGTCCATCTATCTGAACGCGGCCATAACGGCCTTTGATATGCAGCGAGAAATCAATGCGGTTGCAAAAAGTTTGTTGGTTTCATTTTCGGTTTACGATGTTGCCATGACTCGCATTAGTGCCTTGCCGATCACGTCGACCAAAGATGTCGACACGGTTCCACGCTTTTTGCCTGCCCCCAAGGATGCAGAAAGCTTCATCGATTTGGCAGATCGCATCATCGCAAATTTACCATAAGGCGACCGACCGACTGGATTATCACCACCCGACACGTAAGTGAGGGGGCCCGTTGTGATTTCCTCGCTCACCCTTCGGGTTAGGAATAGTAGATTTCAACCTACCGTTCGCCTTACCACGAATCCGGCAGCCCCGGGATCTTTTACATACAAGATCCACTACGGTCAGCCCTAGCCTTAAGTGTTGACGACGCGATAGTGTCTATGTTGTATTAGTGCGTCTTCAACTGGAGATTTCGGAACCGCACTTCGGTTTCGCCCCCCGAGTGCAATTGCAACGCGATGATCCCTCGTCTTGCACCCAGTGGATCATCCAGGTCGACGCATAAATTGCCATTGATCCAAGTTTGAATTTTGGATCCAACGGCTTTCACTCGGTATTGGTTCCATTCGCCCCGCTTGACGTGTTTCTCGCCGGATTCTTTCCAAAGGAGCGCTCGCCCCTCCTCTTCGTAAAGTTTACCCCACCAGCCTGGGCCGACGTCAGCCTGATAGCCTTTCATTCCGTCGGAGGTAACCTCACTACGAAATTGAATCCCGCTATTCCCCTTGTCGTTGAGCAGCTTGATTTCCATTTGCAACTCAAAATCCTCGACAACAAAATCGCTCTTGAGAAACTCGTTCTTCTTAAGGCCGGTGGTCTTGCCGACGATCTCGCCCTCAACCACGGCCCACAATTTTTCGTCTCCTTGCCACATGGCGAGGTCTTTGCCATTAAATAGTTCTTTTTCATTCTCCTTGGCAGCCGAGATCGGGACTTGGCGATCGCTTGCCAAATAAGCGAGCAACGAGCGGATCTCATGTCGGTTGAATTGACGCAATTGATCGTCGGGCATCATCGATTTTTCGCTCAGCTTGCGCTCTTCGATTTCATTCTTTGGGATAATTTCCACGGAGTTGGCGGTTTGGAGCGTGATTGATTTGGCGTCTTCGGCTTTGATCAAGCCCGAAATTGTCCGCCCCTCGGCGACTACGATGGTGGGTTGGTATTCCTTGGCCATAACACCGCTCGGGTCCAACAAATTGCTAAGCAGATAGTCCAGGTTGGTTCGATTGGATCCTGTGAGTTCAGGACCAATCTTCCCACCCGTTGAGAATAGTACATGGCATTGTTGGCAGGTTTTTGCATAGACCGCCCGGCCGAGAGACAAATCTGGTTTTGGATTTTGCTTGGATTGCGCGAGAGCTTTGTACTCTTCGATCATCTTGGCTTTCTCTGCCGGCGTTTCTCGCACGGTTCCCCAGGTTTTGTTCAGGATGGCTTTGACCTTATCGCTCTTGAGTGTGTCGAGTTGAC
>JBEBHM010000070.1:0-18018 GCA_040080875.1 Pirellula sp. | reverse complement strand
TGGGATCGCGACGATCGGCACGGGCGGGGTCTTGATCGACCAGTACAACGATTTGGAGATCAATGCGGCTCTGACATCAGCGGGCAACATCACAACGACCGGGATCAGCGGTTCGGAAACCCATTTAGCAGCAAATGTAACATCTAACGGTGGCGACATTGCCATGACAGGTGGAACGTTGCTCATCGATGGGAGTGCCGCTCGTTCGATCTCGTCTGGTGGTGGTGTAGCGGATGGTGGCTCCATTGCCTTGGGTAGCATCGACGGCGAAAACGGTGCAGCGAATTTAACTGTGGACTCCAGAGGGACAGCAACTGGCGGAACGGTCTCTATTGGTTCGGTGACCGACGCAACGTCCGGGCTCAATCGCCTCAACATCCGAACAGACGCCCCGACACCCGGCCAAGTAACTCTGGGCAGCATCCGATTGGTTGCAAAGGCTCCCAACACTTCGGCGACGCTGGTTGTTGATTCCGATGGGACCACGATTTTGGCTGATGGCATCATCGATTTGAGCAGTAGTACTAACGCCGATGGTGGTTCGATCGACTTTGGTTCATCGAAAGTTGCGCCGGCAACGGCGTCGAGTACATTGACGATCAAAACCAACAATACAAGTACATCGGGAGGCAACGGTGGCGACATCCAATTGGGTGGCGTATCCAATAATGGTGCTAACTACTTTGACTCGCTCTCGATGGACACCAGCGCGGCCAATACGTCAAAGTCACATGGCGATCTGGACTTCAGTGGCCAGGTCAATCCATCGTTGGCGGTCGACGGAACCTCGGGGACAGGGATTACTCTGATCGGGACGATACTCAAGGCATTCAGTGGTGTCTTGTCGTTCTTGACCAATCCAACGGGCGCTACCACAAGTTCAAGTTCTATCGATGTGAGCAAGGCGGACTTCAAGACAACACTTGGCTTGAACTTTGATACCTCAGGAGGTGGCTCGTCCACGACGGCGGGAAATGTTCTCGTCGGTGCCATCGGGATTTCGTCGGCAGAGAGACCTAATGCCATCACTGTCGACACACGCGGCACGACTGCGACAGGAGACCTTGTGCTCGACGATGTCGCTGGGGCAAGTACCGAGTTGCATGTAGACGGCGACTTGAACCTCACCAATACCAAGATCAAGCTGACCGACAACGCATTGCTACGCACGTACGGAGCTGGCAACTTGACTTTAGGAGGCGTGACCACAAGTACGGCGGTGGCTCGCAATCTAACGCTCAACTCGGAATCCAACATTGCAGTATCAGCAGTTAATCTCTTGGGCGGTACTCTGAACGCGACCATCGATTCGGACAATGACAACGTAGGTGCGACGTTTCAATCGACTGGTGCCCTGTCAGCTGGCGTCATCAGCATTTCAGGATCCAACACGGTCAATGACGACGTCACCATCGGTTCGACCGCGACCACGACTACCGGTGCAATCCAGTTCTCGAAGATTGAGGACTTATCGCTACAAGGCGACATGACTGCTGCAACCAACATAACGTTTTCCAACGTCGATGGTCCACTGGTGCTTGGATCCAACGTTGACGTCATAGCCAACAGTGGCCCGATCGATTTCTCCTCCATCGCCTCAGGTATCCGACTCGACGGAGTCAATGGCAGCACCAATAGCATCCAAGCCCAAGGGAGTACGGGTAGCTTAACACTTGCCAAAATAACCGCGACCAATTCTAACGTGTCTCTCACCCTGGGTAGTTCCACGGACATAACCGCAGATGACATCGACATTCAGAGCGGAACGCTGAAGGTCACATACAACGATCAGAATACGACTGCCGTCAATCTAGCAAGCTTCGAGGCAGTAACCGCAGGTCAATTTGAGGTGTCTGGCAACTCCAGGGTGAATGATCAGGTGCAGCTCAATGGGATCGCGACGATCGGCACGGGCGGGGTCTTGATCGACCAGTACAACGATTTGGAGATCAATGCGGCTCTGACATCAGCGGGCAACATCACAACGACTGGGATCAGCGGTTCGGAAACCCATTTGGCTGCAAATGTAACATCCAACGGTGGCGACATCGCCATGACTGGTGGAACGTTGATCATCGACGGAACCAGCGTTCGTCAGATTAGATCCGGTGGCCCAACGGCCAGCCTTGCTAATGGTGGAACAATCACTTTAGGTGCGATCGATGGAGCAGTCAGTGTTGCGGAACTTGAGATAGATTCACGGGGAACGGCGATCGCGGGGAATGTCACGCTTGGACCTGTTACGGCAGCGGCAGGCAATCAAGGACTCAACCGATTGTTGATTGTTACCGATGCGCCCACGGCGGGACAGGTTTCGCTGAGCAGTATTCGCTTAGTTGCGAAGTTGGGCACTCCGAGTTCGTTGACGGTTAGCTCGAACGGAAAAACGATCCTCGCGGACGGCACGATCGACTTGAGCACCAATGGAATCGGACAATCAGGGGGCACCGTCCATTTTGGAAGCTCCGTTGTCGCCCCCAAGATCTCAAGCAGTATATTGACGATTAACACAAGCAATACCAATACGACTTCCGGCGATGATGGCAGCGATGGCGGCAGTGTCGTCTTGGGAGGTATCGGAGCCAATACGATCGGGACGTCCTATTTCAATAGTGTGACCATCGATTTGCGGGCTGCGGACGTTTTGGATTCTTCGGGTACGTTGAGTTTCGGGGGTGCAGTCAATCCATCGATTGGAGTTGATGGAGTCGCTGGGACTGGAATTAGTCTAAGCGGGAAAATCAATAATCCTTCCGGCGGAATTTTGAGTCTTTCGACCAACCCCGGCGGAGCGAATCAGGACACAACGTCCATCGATGTCTCGCGGGCCAACTTCATTAATACGGGTGGGTTAGTTTTCGATACTTCAGGGGGAAACCATGCAGTGAGATCCGGGAATGTTTCGTTGGGAGATATAGGTGTCACGGTTCGACCCGTATCGTTGGTTGTGGATACTCGCGGAACCGTAACCTCAGGGCACTTGCTCCTCAACGATGGCATCAGCGGATCGCCAACCGAAATATTCATCGATGGAAATATTGATTTCTCCAATGCGATGGTGGATCTACTCGACGACGTCGCCCTTGAATCGCATTTAGACGGAAACAATATCCGATTGGGAACGACCAACGCGACGGGTGGTGCACGCAATCTACGGTTAGGTTCTGACAGTGGCATTACCGTAGCTGGGCTCCATCTATCGGGAGGGACTTTGCAAGCCAACGTGGATGCCAACGGTAACGAAATAGGGGCAACGTTTCGTTCGAACAACGCGATCAACGTTGGGAGTTTTACCGTTGGTGGGAGTGCAGCCAACGACGACATAGCGTCGATCGGTGGGAACGTGACCACCAGTGGACAAGTAACCATTGCGAATTTGGATCAGCTGAGAATTTTTGGCGTCGTAAGTGCGGGTACATCTTTTACTGCGTCGAGTATTGCTGGAGCGTTAGACTTTGGTAGCAACAGCGGGATCAATGCAAACGGATCGATCGACTTGTTGACGTCGGTGAATGCGATTGTACTTTCGGGCGTGGCTGGCAGCACAACCTCGATTGATGCTCGGGGTAATACCAGTTTAGTGTCGCTTGCCCAAGTTTCAGCAACGAATGGCGGTACACGCTTAAATGTCCGCAGTGATTACAGTGTTGATTTACAGAACGTGAATATTCAGACTGGCATTTTGGATGTGTTGATTGGCCGTTCGACGACTCTGATGGATTCGAACGCGCGGTTACGTCAGGTGACGGCGGGAGGGCTCACAGTCACCGGTACTTCCCTTGCAAACAATTTGGTTATGCTGGACGGTTTGATCGACATCGGCTCGAACGGAATCCTCATTCGCAACCTGGACAAACTCAACGTGAACTTCAGCGTGCAGTCGGACGGAGATTTCGTAGTCAATGACATTGGCGATCGGATTCAAATTGCCGACTCGGTCTCGCTGCACTCAAACAGTGGACTCGATCTTCAGGGAAACGTCAGGCAAATCGAACTCTTGGGTACCAACGGTTCTCGAAATACATTCCAAGCCAATGGAGATTCGAGCGCCGTTCGACTTGCATCGATGTCCTCTTTGCTGGATGTCAACGTCGAGATAATTTCCTCGAACAATGCCAATCTTGTGGGCATCGATACAAAGCTTGGTGCATTATCGATTCAAGTGGATAGTAATAACAACAACTTCGGATCGCAGCTTGTCTCAGGTCAGATCCAAGCGGGGCAAATAGCGATTCGAGGTGGGGCAAGTCAAGATGATATCGCTGTATTGAATGGCCTAGTCGAATCTCGTGTTGGCGATGTTGTGATCGATTCGTTTCGAACGGTCAGTTGGAATGGCGACGTGATTGCGTCAAATTCCATTCAAGTATCGAACATTAGCGGTCGCGTTAACATTGGGTCTGGACGACACGTAAAGACATTCAACGGAGACGTCAATCTATCGAACAATGTAAATGAGATAAGGTTTGTAGGGGGCGGCGGAACCACTTCCTCTATTCAGGCTATCAACGGTAGCCTTCGCGCGGCGTCCATCACGGAGACAACCGCGAGCAGTCTAATCGAATTGCGTGCGGACCGTGATGTGCTATTGCACTCAAGTTCACTGAATTCGAATCTACGGATTGTTGCCGGCGATCACAATGGCATTTCGGGGTCGATCAACTCAAGCTCAACGATAGCAGCAGCCTCGATTTCTTTGGATGCTGCTACAGGAATTGGAACGAGTTCTGTGCTCTCGACATCGACCAACAATATCATCGCGTCAAACCGTCTCGCCGGGGACCTCAAGATAGCGAACAACAAGTCCGGTTCCGTCATCGTCACGAATCTGATTGTCCATGAGGGTGGCAACATCGACTTTAGCCAATCCGGTGGAGGTGTTGTCCGATTTCAAGGTGTGACGAGCGTCGCCGATACAAGTCCAGTTGCGAATGAGGGCGATATAAGACTTAGCAATCTAGGTGGGGATCTCATTGTCGAAGGAGCGGGAGTCAACGCAGGTGGACTTGGGAACGCAGTTTTAGTGACGCAAAATACGGGAGATATCCAGGTTGAGGCCGCAACGCGAGCCCTCCAAGGAACGGTTTCCTTGACTTCGGCTCAACGAATTCACGGTAGCGGAGCTATACAAGGACTTGCAGTCAATTTGAACGCGGTCACCGGAATAGGAACCACAGGCGCATTGCAAACCCAAACGACTCAGCTGCATGTGAATTCGGTTGTAAACCAAGTCGATATAAGGAATTCGTCCGCAGCACTCACTAACGTCACTCAGCTAAGGACAGGCGCGTTGGGTACGGTTCGCTTCCAACAAGTTGGAGGTGGAGATGTTGCTTTTTCTGACGTTTCAACTGGGATGGCGTTGTCTGGTGCAGGTTCAAACATCAGTTTGATCAATGACAACGCATCGGTTTTCATTCTGGGCAGCATCGTGGCTGGGGGAGGTGGCTCGATCCGGATCGATGCTCAAAACAATTTGACCATCGCGGCTGGAGCGCTGTTAGAAACAAAAGGTGTCAACGCGACGATCCAGGGAGTGGCTGGCGGTCAGTTTCAATTCACAGCGGGAGCAATGATTCGGGCAGGTAGCTCGAATGGAAACACCGAAGCGGTCGTAACTCGGATTCCTACGCTTGTAAGTGTTCGCCCGGTCGTGAATCCGCTTGGCGTCAATGTTGACTCGCAAGGACTTGCTGCCATAGAGATCCAGCTAGGGGGGCCCAATCCTCCGTTGGTCGATCGCAATTTTTCTGTGGAGATCGATTGGGGGGACCGGCAGATAGATCGTTTCCCCAATTTGCAGATACCGAGATTGGATGCATCGGGTGAAGTCTACCAATTCATGCATCAGTATTTGGGTAACCCGAATCCAAGCGACCCCATTGCGGACATTCCGGTTACCGTGACCGTAGGAATCGATGCACTGAATCGCATTCAATTCAATGATTCGCAGGGGCCAATCTCAGGATTGACACAAGTTGTGAATCAGAATTTTGTGGTTCCTGCGGCCGGACTGTTTTCGCTACGGTTTGATTTGCCGCAAAGCGCAACGATACAAAACCGCTTCGTTTTCAACAATTCCAGCGACTTTCAGACCAACGTCAACGTAGCCCCGGCCATTGCGACCACAGAAATCGTGGTATCGTCTAGCAGCTCAACGGTCGAAAAAGGTCGTACGTATGTATTGCGGGTAATTACGCCAATCAACGAGCACGGTCAAGTAGAATCGAGCGAGGATATTGCGTTGACGGAGGAAGACATAGAGGATTTGAGTTCCGGCAAGCTGTTCCAACGGTTAGGCGATAATCGATATCGTATCTACCTGATTCGTGAGGATGGCAATCAGTTGCTGCTAAAGGACTTTTTCCTTCGGAATCACCGTCCTGTTGAGATCGATGATGCTCCAGCGACCTTGGACGTATCCCCTGCTGATGAACGAGTGCTGGACGCCGAGCCCTCAGCATCGATTCAAAAGATTGATGGCGGACTGGCCAAGGATCAAGAAGGGTACGACGAAGAAAATGAAATCAACGACAAGAGTGAGGAGAAACCAATGACCAACGCAACACTTTCGTTCAGTGCAACAGCCCATGCCTTCAGATCATGGCGCAAAGCCGCGAGGCGATTCAGAGCGGGATAAAGAAGTGTTTGAGGCGTTGGGTAGTCGAAAGCACTCTTAAAACGGAGGTTGGTGGATGCAAAAATGCGCGCTTTGCGAATTCGATTATGAAAATGTGAATCTGCAAGAGGGGAGATGCCCACAATGCGGGAGCATTGTGGAGTGGCCAGAGGAACCAGAAGCCAACCCGAATAACAGCGCCGCAATACGGATACCGCTCGACAATATTCAGCAAGATTTGCCTTCCGCCGCCTTGTCGAATCCGGTGTCAATCAGTCCAAGTGAGGCGGAAGCGGACTCCAACGACCCTATCGCAACCGTTCCAACCTCAGCGATTCCTAGCAGCATGGACCAAATATGGGAGGAATCGATACAGGGTTCGTCGGACATTGTAAACACCATCAAAGGGCCAAGCGTTGGGCATACTGTATCCGACTCCGTGTTTGCCATCTTGCCGCGAGAATTGCGTTCCCCACTGAACGTCACGGACACGCCTGTCGACTATGAACTTCTAGACATCATTGGCCAGGGCGGTGTGGGAGTCGTGTACACGGCAAGGCAAGCTTCGATTGACAGAACCGTTGCCATCAAGATGCTCAGAGAAGAGTATCGATCACGCAATGAACATCAAGAGAAGTTCCTCGCAGAAGCCATACTTACTGGCGAGTTGGATCATCCCAACATCGTTCCTATCTATGATCTTGGAAGAAACAATCAGGGCGAACTGTTTTACTCGATGAAGAATGTGATCGGGACACCCTGGGATCGAGTCATCCAACAAAAATCCACCCGTGAAAACATCGATATTCTGCTTAAGGTTTCAGACGCCGTTGCCTTTGCGCATTCCAGGAGCGTCGTCCACCGAGACTTGAAACCCGAGAATGTAATGCTTGGTAGCTTCGGTGAAGTACTCGTTATGGACTGGGGCATCGCCGTAGCAACAGAAGGATTTCGCCGTACGTCCAGCATCTTGAAATCGCAAGCCATGGGTGGCACCCCCGCTTACATGGCTCCCGAACTCGCAACCGGCCCCGTCACCGCGATTGGTCCTGCTGCGGACGTCTACCTGCTTGGTGCGATCCTGTTTGAGATTTTGACTGGTTCACCACCGCACTACGGCAACGATGTGATGGAATGCGTTCGAAATGCCTCGCAGAACATCATACGAGAAACGTCCGTTACGGGTGAGTTAATGGAAATCGCAATTCGCGCGATGGCAACCATTCCCCGTCGCCGCTTCCGTACGGTTCAAGCATTCCAGGCCGCGATACGTCTTTATCAGTCTCACAGCGAAAGCTTAATGCTCTCGGACAACGCCGAAACGGAACTGAACAAGGCAATCTCTACAAAGGACTATCAGGTATTCTCGCGTGCGGTTTTTGCATTTGACGAAGCCCTTTCACTTTGGGACGAAAACGAGGCTGCCAAATCAGGGTTGGCGCGAGCAAAAACGGAGTACGCAAAAACTGCTTACGAAAAAGGGGACTACGACCTTGGCATGTCCATGCTAGACACGTCCGACGATGAGCATCGCCCTTTAGTTCGCAAGCTGCAAACAGCAATTGTCGATCGAAATGCGAGGCAGAACCGACTCAAGACGATCCGAAAGCTCGCCGTCGCACTCACAGGGTTCATCATTGTGGCGGGGTCGGTCGCAATGATCGTCATCCTGACACTTTATGGTAGGGCGTCGAAGCTCAACGCAGACTTGGATGCATCCAAGCAAAAACTGCAAGGTGAGTTTGAAAAGACTGCCGAAGCACTGAAGTCGGAAGAAATTCAGCGGGAAAAAGCCATTCGTTCGGGCGAAATCGCTGATCAGCGTCGCCAAGAAGCAGAGATCGCTCAACGGAATGCAGAGCTATCTCGATTGGAGTCGATTGCGCAACGACAACAGGCTGAAGAGAGTTCGTACTTTGCTGAAATAGGCCTTGTAGGAGCGAGCATCCAGCAGAACCAATTTTCCATCGCGTCCGAAATCCTGAGTCAACAAGAGAATTCCTCCGCAAAATCAAAAATCCGACATTGGGAGTGGGGGCGACATCGGTTTCTGGTTCGAGGTGGAAGCAGTGATGATGCCGTACCAAGCGTTGCCACCATTCCAACCGATGAGTCTGTGGAGTGCATCGATCGTTCAACCGATGGAAAGTGGATCGCGATTGGAAAGACAACTGGCGAATGTGAGCTTTGGCGTTTCGGTGAGAAGCAACCCACGGCACGAATGACGCATGGCCGTTCTCTATCCGATTTGGATTTTGATTCTACAGGCAATCTGATCGCGACTAGCGGTATTGACGACGACAATGTCGGTACGGTCTGCATATGGCGAATTCAGGAGGGGCAAGCTCCTTTGCTTGAAAAGAAGCTGGCAATGAAGAGTGGAGGAGCAACGGCGGTCTCGTTTTCCAACGACGCTCAATCGCAATACGTTGTGGCTGGCGACAATAAGCGTATCGGACGCATCTGGAAATGGAGAGAGGTACAGGAAGTCGTATTGCTAGGCCACGTCGAAGCAATCACTTGTGTCGATTTTTCACCAAGCAATGAGTTGGTCGTGACCTCAAGTAACGATGGAACGGTTCGAGTCTGGAGGACCGAGGACGGGTTGGAGGTACAAAGATTCTCGGGGCACAACGCCCCGGTGATGAGTGTGGCTTTCGCCCCAAGTGGAAAGCAAATCGCATCGGGTGGCGCCGATCGCCGCATTTTGGTTTGGACCGTTGATCCAAGCGAAGACCGATCGCGACGCGTCGACAACGTCATCAAACAATTGCGCGGCGAATCCCTGCCAACACCGTCATTTCATTCCTTCGACGGGCACGATGGGACGATTCAAGATTTGTCTTTCTCGCTGGACGGTACGCGACTCGTTTCTTCCGCCAACGACAATCTTGTTTGTGTTTGGCAAGTTCCAATGGTTGCCACATCTCAATCGTCTAAGCCGCTATTCAATCTGCGTGGCCATGGCGGCTGGGTTCGGGCTTGCCGTTTTTCTGCCGACGGCACGCACGTAATTTCAGGGGGCGACGATCGCTCTTGGAAAACTTGGAGATTATCCAGCTATCGAGAAAAGCAGTTCCTGAATGATGATACTGTCCCAATCCTCGATGCACACTATTCACCGTCCGGCGAAATCATTGCAACCTCCCATTCGGATGGAACCGTTGGATTGTGGAATCCCATCTCGGGTGAAAGAATAGCTCGATTGAACGATGGTCATGAATACTTAACCAACAAAGCCAGGTTGACCCCGGACGAGAAAAACCTTGTGACTGCGGCTGGGGACAATACAATGCGTCTCTGGGATGTACAGCGAGGAACTCAGATAGCGTTGATGGATCATTCTGGGCGCGACGGTGTTTTTTCCATATCGCAAAATGGCAACTGGCTCGTTGCAGGCGGCGATGACCTCGGCCTCGGCATTTGGAATCTGGCTACTCTGACTCCGCCTACACGCATACGCAAGTGGCCAAAACAAGCGACGGACAATAAGAACGAACCTACTCTCTCGCAGGTGACTAGTGCAGCGATTTCGGATGATGGAAAGCTCGTCGTGATTGGAGACAAGTATGGCACCATCGAGTTTTGGGATTTGGCGAGCGGGACAATGACAAACAAGTTATTCGGCCATTCAGAGACAGTTGTGGCATGCTTCTTTCTAGCTTCAGAATCGAATCGCAACGCGACCGAGACGATGATGACGGTCAGCTCGGATGGCAGCGCAGCTTGGTGGGACGCCCGAACGGGCAAGGCCCAACCGCGTGAGCGATTGCGGCATTTTTCGTCTGTTCAGCTCGCATCTGTGTCAACTAACGGGAAGTATCTGGTGAGTTGTGCGTCGCTCGACCAGCAAAAAACGCGGTTGTGGGTTTGGGATCTGGTTACGGGCGAAAAAGTGGGAACGAAAGATCTCTCAGGAGTATTGGTACAAGACATCGTTTTTTCTTCGACTGAGAATCCCACCGTCTACGTAACCACATCGGACGCCGTCGATTCTGAGAAAAAGATTTGGCAATGGAATGCACCACAAAACGAATGGAGAGAAACCGGTTCTGCAGGAATGCGAAGCGAATCGCTTTGGGGAGCAATACCGACCGAAGACGATTCGAGCTTATTGACATACGGTGGGCGAGGTGCACGACTTTGGCGGATGAGCGATGGAATTGAACTGAAGAGCTTTCGCCCATCTGCCGCGATTCGCTCCATTGCATTTGATTCGAGCGGCCGATTTCTCGCGACAGCAAGCGACGATGGGTCTGCTTTGGTTTGGAACGTCGCACAGAAGGCGTCAACTCAAAAGTTGGTCGGGGGACATTCTGGATCCATTCGCGATTTGACATTTTCCTTGAACGATGAGTCCTTGTTCACATCAGGAACAGACGGGCGAATCGTTGTCTGGAATGTAAGCCAAGGCAAACCAAACATATCAGGGAGAATTTCCGAATCTACGGTCGTCGGCAATGCATTGCGACTCTCTCCGGAGGGGACTGCGATCGCCGTCGGATGCGATGACAACTCAATTCGCCTGTATGACCCGATCACTTTACTGCAGAAAAGCAAATTCATGGGGCATAGTGACGCCGTCACCTGCTTGTCCTTTTCCTCCGATGGACAATGGATTGTTTCAGGCTCTCAGGACAAAACGATACGGGTATGGTCCGTTGCGTCAGGAAAAGAAATTACCAAACTTCAAGGGCATTCGGCCTCGTTGATGTCGGTTGAATTCTCAAGCGATGGTCTGCGAATTTTGTCAGCAAGCCAGGACACAACGGCGAGACTTTGGGACATTGGCCGCATCATGCAATCGATTGCCCTTTCTTCGCAAGCGGAACTAAAGGAGAGCAGTGCGAGCCTTGGAGAAGTGTTATCTCTGGAGTTTCATTCCAGCGAAGCATCGGTTGCAGAATTCTCACCGGATGGTCGCACAATCTTGACTGCTGGCATGGATGGCAAAGCGGTTCTGTGGCCCTCGGAACGCATCGCCCCCTCGATTCGCATCAGTAATCCCAATTTGACCTATCAGGAAAAAGAGGGTGTAAAACCGATCGATCCGATGGCCATTCTTTGCCAACCAGGCACATTGGATCTCGATGGCGCAACGATTGAAATGAAACTTGAGACGGAGGGTCGAGCCAACGGTAAACTTGTAATAGATCAAGTCGACGGGATATTCTCGGCTGACGGAGAGACTATTTTTTACCACTCGACGAAAAAGACGCCTCTCGCAATAGGATCCTTCAAGGAGTTCGATGGCGTTGGAATGCAGATTACTCTCTCGAGTACCGCGACCCACACTTCTGCCGAACAATTGATCCGCCATCTCGCCTATCAAGTTACTGAGCAATCGACTTCAGCAACCTCAAATCCATGCGATGTCATCATCCAAATCAATGACCACAAGGGCAATTCTGGGAACTCGCAACCGGAACGCGTTCGAATCAGCTTTCTTAATGCGAGAAATTAATCGTGCATTGCATGATTTTATGTGGTGCTCATTGCGCGGCGACCTACGTAGAGTTCAATCAAAGTCAGCAGTCAACCCACACTGCCAGGCTTCCCGCTCCGAACCCAATGGAAGCGATGCAGGAACCAGCATGACTACCGCAATGGCTGCCGCACCTGAGACATCATTGTCGTCGAGCTTGCTGACGATCAATAGCGACGCGATCTCCGTCTTCATCGGAATGTTGCCGGCTACGAAAATAACGCTCCCATATTCACCCAGCGCACGCGCAAACGCCAGTGTGAAACCGGCTTCTCCATCAAGCTCTTCCAGAGCTGGTTGCAGGGTGCGGACCACAAACGGTAGGCCAATAAACGTCAATGCTATAGTGATCCCCAGCGGTGAGATAGCTGTCTTGATGCCG
The DNA here is from genome assembly GCA_040080875.1 of Pirellula sp. Classification (GTDB taxonomy): domain Bacteria; phylum Planctomycetota; class Planctomycetia; order Pirellulales; family Pirellulaceae; genus JBKCUI01. The sequence goes on along the minus strand of JBEBHM010000070.1, from coordinate 5,532 downwards.
TAGGGAATCAAGTGCTTGCCGATCATTCCTGTGGGAGCATAGATGGCCATCAGCGCGATACCGGAAACCGCTGTCGGCATAGCAAATGGCAAATCGATTAATGCGTCCAGAAGTTGCCCTGTCGTTGGGGAATACCTTTATTGAACCCAGGGTGAACTTTCCTTCCTCGGACGAACCGACATTCTACGAGGTCATTCCTGAGTCCCCAATTCCGACAAGTCCGCTCGCCCGCTCGTTTTCGCCCTCGGAGGATGATGGTCCAGTCGATTCACTGGATTCTGCGATCGTCCGGCACATCGAACGCGCCTTGGCTGCGACCAATGGGCAAATTGAGGGAATCCGAGGCGCAGCTCACTTGCTTGGTATCAATCCCCATACACTGCGAGCCAAAATGCGCAAGCTGTCCATCGACTGGAATCGATTTCGACCAGGAGTTGGGTACTGATGTAGGTTTGAATCCTTGTGTCACACCAAGGCTTATTAACCGCGATTACCATGCCGCTCGCGAGCGGCGAGCATGTGCGAATCTATCAAGCACACTCGTTAGAATTGATAACTGAGTGGCGCGTCGCGAAGTTGTCGACGAATTGAAGATTACAGATCAGCGTATGGGTTTTCCTCATCCGACACGTCCCCAAGCAGTTTTTCAAAGTCTGCATCCGTACCTGCTTCGGTTGTCAATGTTACAGGGACATCCGGGGCTGGCGGAAACAATCCAAAATCATCTGCGAGTTTGGGGAGTCGAAGGGGTAAGTCCTTGACTTGAAACTCTTGACCTGCAGGCTCCTCAGGTTCCGGTGGAGTCGCATCGGCAGGAAGCTCATCACCGCTTAGTTCCTCGTAAACATCGTTAGGCAGGCCTAGGAAAGCATAGTAATAAAGATCGTCGGGAACCAGGTTGAGGGGGCCAAGACTATCAACATCCTGCAAAGTGTTGGTCAAGAAATCTTCTCCTCGCGAAATCAGCCAAGCGCGAAAACCATCGATATCGAGCGGATCACATTGGTCGCCATAAATTATGGCCGCAGCAGCAATGACGTCCCAATGAAAGGTTCGGTTAAATTGCTGCAACAAATGAGTATGGAAACTAGCTACTTCCGACGGTGCCAGCTCCAACAGGGCTTCTTCGATCTGAACGAGAAAGTCATCTCTTTCATCCGGCGAGTCGACTACGGCCAGCCGTGCATTGTCGATCATTTTCCAAAACTGCGCGAGTTGCATTTAATTACTCTTTATTTGGTTAGTCCTAGGAATAGTGATTGAGTTAGACTTTAATCGACTTGTATTCTTCAAGGGTCGAAGAAACGTTTCGGACTTCGTCTTCCAGCGATGCGCGACATTTTGCAGCGTCCGCAATCAGAGAACGAACAACATCGGAAGCCATGACATTCGCGGTTCGAGGATCCTTTTCCGCGGTATTGATCGCTCGTCCCGCTTTTCGAACCGCAAATTCAAGAGCATGCTTATAGAATTCGACGTGCGGTATCAACTTGGGTGATTCGCGAGTCAACCGTGCAAGTTTTTCTGCAAGCGCTCCAGCGGGTCCCGTGTTGAGGATCTCGGAAAGCACTTTCTCCGGCGTTTGACCTTCTGGACTGCCAAAGGCTGAGATGGCATTCGCGACCTCGATGACTGATTGATTTCCAGCTTGGATTGTGCTCTCAAGCAAGGTTTTTTGAGACTTGATTACCGATTGTTGCATTTGAATTTTATCATTGGCTTCAACGAGTGTTCGATTGGCAATGGAAGCCAGTTGACTGAGGTAGTCTTGAAACTGTTGGAAGGGTTGGTTTTGAACATTCTTGGGTTTGAAACTGAGCAACGCCACTTCAAGCTTCCCTAAGGCATCCACGTATTTTTGCCACAATTCAATACAAGGAGCCAACTGCGACGGTCGGTAGACTTTAGTGATGTCGTTTTTCGTTGTCTCCTCTGAAAGCAATTCGACATCATTGATCGCCGCATCGATAGCACTCGTCTTTTCGACGCTCCATTTTTGATCAAGCGGGTTCTCCTCGCTTGCGGCAGCTTCTTTATTTTTGACCCAAATCGTAAGTGTCAGCGGGTCGCCGATGTCGGGAGCGAATCGGCTAACCACTCCTTCCACCTTGATGTCGTCGGCAAACTTGGCTTCAAGAAACATCACTACTTTCTCAGTACTCGATGCTTCCTGCGCCAGGACCATATCATTTAGTCCAACCTGACGTAGAGTCTCGCGGGCGATCGGATCGTCCATCTCGATCGCTCCGAACGCGATGCAATACTTCGCGAGCGTCGGATTGGCTCGAAAGGTTTTCATCACGTGTTGGCGGTCTTTGGGATTTGACAACGCTTTCTTGTACATTTCCCACGCTTGCTTCGTTTTCTTTTCCTCGAATTTTTTCTTCAGCAGATCTTTGGACTTTTTGAATAAATCCAGGCCAGAACTGACGGCGCGTCCTGCGACGCCTGCAACTGCCCCCGTCCCCATAGCACCGGAAGTCAAATCGCCTGCTGCAGCGACCGTCAACGCAACGGCTTGCCCAAAAGCGATCGCAGCCTCCATGGTGTCGTTGGTGAGATGCCGTTTCAGTTCATCCACTTGCGCCAGCAAGGCAGGTGCTTGTGGACTGGTCGCTTTTCTTGCGTCGTCGACCAAAGAAGTGAACGTTATGAGATCGTAGCTTCGTTCGGCAGCAGCCACAACGTTCATCGCAAACGCTTTGGCCTTGAGAGGTCCTCCAAGCTGGGGAATGAAAGTTGTGAGTACAGCGCCTGCTGCGTCAAATATCATATTAAACATCTCTAGCGTGGCCCGATCCCTTTCGATTTGTGCGATCAACGAATCGATGGAATACAGTTCCTCTAGCATCACGGAGTCTTCGTCGTCCGCACCAATGCTCATTCCAAAGGCTATGCCCAAGCGCTTATTGAAGGCATCATTCTCCTCCATTATTTCTTGGTTTGCACCTTCCGCACCCTTTTCAAGAGCCTTCGCTTCAACCTTGCTTTCAAATCCTTTGGACAGTTCCCCTCCTTCCTCAAAGACGCCATCGAAAAGCGTATCAAAGCCTTCTAGATTCTTACTTTGGTCGTCCTTCATCTTGTCGATTGCAGCTTTGGCTTCCTTGTACTGTTCGGATTCTTCGCCACCCGACTTCTTAAGTACTTCGAGTCCAGCCTCAGCTTCTTTTAGTTGCTGTTTGTATAAACCGTTGTCCACCGCATCTTGGAACGCTTCCTTCAAAGCTTCTTGCGCCATTCCCTTAATCTGACTCTTGACCGCCGCCATGTCGACTGGCTCTTGGCTCAGCAAGTAAGCCAGCTTGCCTCCTTTCATCACAACCTTCAGTCCCTTGGTAACGTGCTTGGCTGCTTCCTCAAGTTTCTCATTTCCCGTCGCATCCGATATGCAACCCAAGGCTGCGCCCACTGCGTCTGCTAACAGGTCCAAGCCATCGTCATAGTCACGTGAAGCAAGCTTGTTGGCAAACAAACCGAGATTGGCGCAACCGCTGAAAGCGCCTTTAGCTACTTTCCCAATGGTCTCTCCGTTTTTGCCCCCAACCGCAGCTCCAACGACATCTCCGATCAAATCTCCAATGCTCGAGGCAGCGTCCTTGTAGTTGGTCTTCTTTTCCATCAATGCGGAAGTAGTCTTGATGCCACCCTGCGCGCATTTGGTAACTAGCTCGAGGATTTTTTGTACGTTTCCTTGTCCACCCACCAGAGACAACACAAGGTCAGCCACTCCCGCTCCAATGCCCAGGATTTCCGAAATATCTCCGAGATGGTCTCGCACATCCTTGGTGATATCTACCTCTTTGCGAGCTTCTGCCTCCAGCCGCTTGTTGTAGAGTGCGCTCGCTCCTTTGAACAATTGAAGCACTCGGCTGAATTCCTCAGGGCATTGATCTTCGGAGATCAACCCTTCGCGAACCAGCGGCGTCCACATCTCGTTCATCAGCTCTTGAGGCGTGAATTCGTAATCTTCGTTGTCCTTGAGCCGCTGAGTCAAAAGTTCCAATTGGGTGATGACCGCATCAAGCGCCTTCTTCTGTTGGGGAGTCGGTCCGGTGATGACCCTTCCTTTATAGTGTTCCGTGTCGTAGGCTTTTTCCGATTTCTTGTTTTTGGTGCCGACCGTCTTGCTTCCGTACAGAATTTCCTTTCCAAACACTTCCATACGCTTTTGGACCACGACCTCGTAGTCCGTGGAGTTGCGAATCTCTTCCTTCTGCAACTCAATTAAGTTGCGCAGATCGTTGAGTGCCTTTTCTCGCTCCTTGGACTTTTTGTCAAAATCTTCGGAGTTATCGGCTATCGACGGGATACCATATTGCGCAAGAATTTGGCGCTTTTCCATGATCTCAAGGGCATACATCCCTTCCGGCTCCAACCCATCCTTGAACTCGCCTACCTCCAGTTCGATGGCGGCAAGATCAAGGACGTTTCCATCCGAATCTTTGGGGATCAGTCCGGTATCTTCGCCATACAATTCCTTGCCGCCAATCACGCGACTCAGCCAAGCCTTCTGGCCTTCATCCATTTGTTTGGTCTTGTCCATTGGAGCTTGTGTACCGGTCGACATGAAATTCACCTATTTGGGGTTTGGAACAGAGCGATGCGAAGTGTTGCGAAGTAATCCGGTGCGAATAGTTAGCCAACGCCACGTTGTACATTGAGGTCGATGTCGTTGATGGCCCGCATCAAGTCCAATGCGTTGACGGTTCCATTGTCTTTTCTCCATGGATTGCTTTGGAACATGACCGTCTGATACATCGGGTGTTTTTGCAAAAGTCGTTGATAGTTTCGAACCTTGGCGAGCGCTTGCTCGCGATACTTTTTCTTGTTCGCTTCATCCTTTTCGCGTTCTTCCTTCTTGGACGGTACGGCACCTTGCAGCACCAGTAATTCTCGTTGAAAAGCTCCTGGGTCTAGTTCCGTTTTGACGGGTACCGCAACCTTGGAATCGAACTTCTTTCGAATTACCGCACTTTGGGTTTCATTCAATTCGTCGGTCGCTGATTTGCAAGAACTAAAAATGGCGTCCCCGAGTCCACCAAGAGAGTTGTTGAGCGTCTGGATTGCATTTCCCCACCGAACATTGAGTTCTTTCAAGTGTTCTGGACCTCGACCCGTTACTTGGCTTCCGAGTGGGCTGTCGGCTAGCATCCGCATCAGCCGACACACAAGTTCCATTTTCTTGGCTGCATCGCCAAACGTCCCTTTCTTGAATGACTTTTCCGCCTGCTTATACAATTCGACGTATCGAGTGTACTCCTGCTGATCGACATTCGGCGAAGACTTGGCCTTTTCTCGCGCCTCTACAAATGCTCTTTTGGAAAGGTCGAATTGGGCTTTCAATTTTAGGTTTTGTTCAACCTGTTGACGTTTGACTTCTTCGGCATTGGCATTGTCCGCAACGAATCTCTGAACATCCCCTCCCGCAATGTCTTCCAGCGCCCATGTGACTTCTTCGTTGATGTTGTCTAGTGTCTTGATCACTTGATCGTATCGATCGTTTGAATCGGCGGTGGTCAAGTTCCCTTG
>JBEBHM010000069.1:0-18055 GCA_040080875.1 Pirellula sp. | reverse complement strand
AGGAATTCTTTTTTCATCGCATCCTCCTTGGTTGCGACCAGTATCCAAAAATACTATGAAAAGGAGAATCCCAAAATCTAAGTTGGACAGAGCACTAGTCTTTGCCGTAGTGCTTGATTTGCTCCCAATAGGATTCGAACGCATTGTCCTTGTGGAAATCCGGGCTGTTGTCGATGTCGTGGCATTCGTTGCATTTGTCCCTCGCCTTGTCCAGTGGCAATCTCATTTCAGCTCGCAGTCGTTCCAACATCTTCTGGTCCGCTTCGATATCTCCCGATTCTGCCGCCACGTGTTTGGCACCTGGACCATGACAATTCTCGCATCCATTGGCAACCATGTGAGGCGTCGCTTCCAGTGAGTCAAACCCAGTTCGATATGGGACAAACATTTGAGGATTCCAACCCGTCACGTGGCACGACAAGCATTCTGGGTCAAAATGCCTTGCGAGCGGCCTTTCCGGAGGTTGAATGATCGAGTCGGTCGCATGCGCATGTGGAGACTTTTTCCAAACATCAAAAGCGTTGCTATGGCAGTCGCCACACTTTTCACTTCCAACAAACTCGCGAGTCGACGGATGAGTCAGCTGCTTGATGCCAAGTCCGTTGTACGATATGGCTTTGAGTTGGTCTTGATAGCGACCAAAGAGTTCATTGATTCGCGGCGAGTCCGAGAATTGTGAACTAAGAGCAACCCGTTGATATCGCAACGGTTGAGCTGCGTCGTCAAAAAAACCAAGCAAGCCAGCGTACATGCCTTTGACGCCGACCTGTATCATCTGGGTCTTGGTTCCCTCCACAATCTCTGGGCGAAAGGTCGGCTCACCGAACCCGCCGGCCGTAATCAACACATTAAAGTCCGGGATGGCTTGTGCAATTGCACGAGATTCTTCGAGGGTCGCTTGTGCAATCAGAATCAAGTAATCGCATTTTTCTGCCTTCAGTTCTGCAACCACTTTCTTGAGGGCGGGTACTGCCGATTTAACCACGATCTTTTCGTTCAAAACTTTTTTGGCGGCCTCGTCTCCAAGCACGCCCGTAATTCCAAACTTGCGACCTTTGACTTCGAACGTCTTGGATCGCAAATCGAAACTCGGTTCGATGCTCACGTTGGCAGAAACAAAGAGCCCTCGATTTTCAGCGGAATCATCGATCATGGAATACAACAAGGAATCGATATCCAGCTGAAGATCATCTTCGCCAAACGTGGTTGCTTGATATTGCATGGTCTTGAGCGCCGTGGCGGACCATTCGTACTTGATGGCGGATTGACGTCCGCTGCGTCGGACCTGGTTGCCTCCATCGATCGGAACAACTTCCCATCCTCGCTCTCGAATCATCGTTAACAAGGAATCTCGGCGGCTGATCCCACCTTTCTGGTTTTCGAGCCCCGTGCACCCGCATGGCTCCATATACCCGTATTGTTTTCCTGTGATGTAAAGAACCACCCACGGGTCCTTCCAATCGGTCGCAATTTTTTGGTTCTTTTCTTCGGCGGTAGCAACCGTGATGGGGTCGCTCGGCTCCTTCAACAAGGGCTTTGCTTCGATCGAAGCCTTGCCCGTATCGGTAAACTTCACGTCGGAAGTAGTTTTTGAGGATGGCTGCGTCCCATCGGTGAAACGTATTTGGACTTTAGGAGGTGTCCCGTTCGGTGGCTCGCCTTTCAATATCGGAATGGCAACGGAGAGCGAACAAAACCCACCAATAGCTAGCAAAACGAATGCTCTATGTTTTATGACAGCATTTCGTTGATTAGCCACGATGTATCTCCTATTGGGCGATCGCAAGTTGAAAATTCCGCGCAGCTTGCGCTGTTTTGCATTCGACTCGCAAAAGCGATTGCCTTGCGGCGTCCGCAAGGATCTGCCGCGATCGCAAATGCACTATTCCGTTAGCTTGAACTTGAGGAAGATCGGAAACTGGGGTGCGCTTTCAATATTTGTTTCCAAAACAATTTTTGCAAAATCTTTTCCAAACGTCCCATCCATTTCGACGGGAGCAGTGCCTGGCGGCAATTCCATGGTGATGGGATACAGATTTTGTTTGGCCGATTCACGTGGTTCCCCAATCGTAATCTTGAGAGCAGCTGCAGCCTCAGGAGGGGTCACTGCAAGTACTTTGACCTTTGGAACCATGGAGCTGTCTTCCTTTCGGACCTTGAGCAAGATGCTCTTTTTCAGACCTTGCCGCGTGCTAGCCGCCCCCATGGAGAGCGTATTGGTATCTTCATTGAAGTCATTGCCACCCACCACCGTCAGAATCGACACCGATCGTCCACGCATGGGAAAATAAATAAGTTCATTCTGATCCGGATCCGCACTCGACCTGAAAGTCACGTTGCCTTCGAATCTGCCCGCAGGCATTCCTTTTTTGAGCGTGACCGTAAAGTCCATCACTTGGCGAGCGTCCGCGAACTCCGGGACTTGGCCTTCGGTCAAATCGCGAACTTCACCCATTTGAACGGATACGTTCTTGATTTGGCTTATCACGGACCAGTCGGCAGTCGAAAATGACATGGGAACTTGTTCGAACGAATAAAGTTTGCCTTGAAACGTATGTTCATCGCTAGCCAAGAAGTCGCCGAAATCATGATCCGCTGGGCTAAAGGCGTGGGAAGCGCCGATCTTGCCTTTGATCGTCAGCTTGATTTCCTCCTGCCCTGGTGCGTCGGTTCCGATAACTGCGGTCTGTGCGAATTCCGACATTCCCTTTTCGGCAAACCACTTCAATTCCACATCTGTTTGTTCGCCAGGCTCCAGGGTTGCTTCCTTGAAGTTTCCTACGGTGCATTTGCAGGAACTAGACCGAAATTCCACCTTGACGGCTTTTCCTCCAACATTCTTGAAAACAAACTTGTGCATTCGGGTTGAGCCCTGCTTCATCGTTCCGAAATCGAGCGTGGAGCCCCCGAGTACTTCGATTTTTCCAGTCTCACCGGACTTGATAGCAGCCTTTTTCAAGGTAGCTTCCATGTCCTCGACCATCCCCAAGACATTATTGACCTTTCCGTTTCGAAGGCCGTCTCGGTATTTTGCAATTCCAAATCCAATGCCGATGCAAGCGAGTGTGAGGAGCAGAGTTCGCATTTCAGTTCAAGTTTATTAGAGTCGCGGCTTGAGTTCTTAGGCGAGCGCGTGGGAAATTGCTGCTTGCCTAACTAACCCGTATCGTACCAATCCACGGTCAATTATCCAGCCAATTCACCGCTCAGTTGAGATTTGGTGGTGGTTACGCAGCCAGATCAGGACAGGTTCGCCCCTGGCCATGCCTTCGTCCAAATTCTTTCTGGCCTCTGCCCCCAGAAAATCAAACCTTCTCTCGAAACTGTATGGGAAAAAAACGACGGTGGCGTTCAGCTTGCGGTCGATGTGAGGCGTGATACGATCGATTTCCTCAGCCTTTGCTATAGATCGCTGCAAACTCGCGAAATCGGCCTTCCAAGCAGCGCCGATCGCGGACTGCAATTGGGCCGACGCGGAACTCGGATTCAACGACGCGCATTTCTGGAATCCCTGGAATGCCTTCTCCACTCGGTCGGCAAATTCCCGCTCGTCGATTCCGCTGCCAGTACTGTTTTTTGCAATGGAATCGGCGATCATTGCGTTCCACTTCCCAAATTCCAAAGCGGCTAGCCAGTTCTTAGGATCACGTCCGAGCAATTCCTCGCTCGACTTGTCAAAAAGCTGACTCCACTTTTCCCGACTGCTCGCCGATAGCTTCGTGTTCGAAAGACCCTTGACGCATTCGCTGGCGACCTGCCGACATGGCTCAGGGTCGAACGAATCCGCCTGCATCAAAGTCGACCAACTATCTACCCCTCGCTCCATCGACGCATCCGATTGCCATGCGTTTTGCATTTCCGCCAATGTTCGAATTGGCAAGAGAGTCGTCCGAGCGAAATCCATAATCGCTAACAAAGCCAACACGGTTGCAAGCGATCCCAATGCAACTTGCCACCGGTAGCTCGTAGCGTCGTTCATCGCGACACCCAAAACAGGTCTGTTATCGATCCCTCTGCACTCGGAACATGATGTCGCGACACCAACTCCTACCATGACGCATAGGCTGTTCATAACTCCGGGCAGCATCCATCCACCCGACGCAACAAGATGCAAGAGCAGAACCGCCGATCCGATATACAGTAGAACCGGGCACTGCTCAAGCTTTCGAGACAGCTGAACTCGAGACAAGATGATCAAAGAACTTACTGCCAAAAGAAAATAGATTGCTACGGATTGCATCAGATCGCTGCCGCTGAGTAGGACGTGCAACGACAACGACCCGAACATCGCGAAGCCAGCTCCCAAGATGAGCGACAAGTCGAATGCGATGGGAGCATGCGTACCACAAGTCCTATGCGTTCCACTTGTCATCAGTACGTCCGTCTCGGAGATACGGACCCACGACGGGTAGATCGATTGGAAGGTCGCGATGCCAAGACTGATCAGCAGTAAAAACAACAATGGAAATCCGCCCGCGCAAAGTGTTTCCAGAAAAAAATTGTGCGGATCTGCGGGTGATTCCGAAGCGGTCATCAACTTGACCCGGTTGTAGTTGCTTTGAAAGTTGCAAGCTCCCTCGCCGATCCAAGGTGACTCATTCGCAAGTGTGATCGCACCTCGCCAATAGTCGAATCGATACATTAGGGACTTGGTTGCATCTGCAAGCAAAGTCGGCCTGGCATAGAATAACCCTGCCAAAATCAGAGAACAGCTCAAGGCACAGCAGGCAGTCAGCGCGCGATGAATTCGGATCCATTTCAATGCGCTTTCTCGAATCGTAGGGACTAAAACGATCGTCGCAGCGCATCCCATTGCAGAAGCCAACCAAGCGGTCCGACTATTGGTCAAGAGCAAAGTTACCGCGGTGAGCCCGACGAACACGATCCCGATTCCCAAAACGTAACGTTGGATTCCCATCGGTCCCAATCCGAGGCGATCATCGTTTGCAGCCTTTGGTATTCTGGGTACAAGAAAAAGCCCCACCAAGAGTACAAGCCACGCGGCCAGGAATCCAGCAAGCGAATTCGTCAAAATGAAGGGACCCGTCGGTTCCAAGCTCCCCAAGCGGTTCGCGTAAAGGATCGCGTCCGACGATCCAGGTGCATACCCCAATTGCGACAGGAAGGCTTGGGGATCGTTGGCATATTGCTGGCGATCATGCGGCATCGTGACGAAGTACTGAAACATCGCAAAGCCAAGCGTGCCAGCCAAACATGCCATCATCAAGTTGATCAACGTGTGTGCCACTTCCTTGACTCTACTGAGTCTCGCAATGGAAAGCATCAAGACGATCTGCGCAATCCATTGCCAACAGCCGTTGTAAGCATAGCGAACGTTTTGTCGCCCTACCTGTTGCGTCGTGCAATACCACAACCAACCTCCGAACAGAATGCATGTCACTCCGAATAAGCAATGGATCCGATCGGTCGACTCTTTGGGTGGTTTTCCAAAGGCCAACAAACGATCCAAGGAAACAAGAAAGCCGATTCCCAAGCATGCGATAATAAACAGCAATGTATCCCCGCCCGCAACAGAGACGACGGAATCCGATGTGTTCAGTTGGGAAAAAACGATCGTTGCCGCGAGCAGTACGCATGCGAGTTGCTTGGGCAATCGGTGGACCCAGGATTCGCTCATGTTTGTCATATCTTGCACACGAGATGGATGGTTACGTTGATTTGGACTCATGGTTGCCTATCAAGCTTTCCAAAACGGCGACCAAAGCCAACATGCACAAGACGATGGCAACGACGATCACAGCTCCCCAAAGATCCGTACGTGGCAACAACAGCGCTCCGAGCGAGCAAGTAATGGTCGCTAGATAAATCGTGATGACCGCCTGTTTTTTGCTCATGCCAAGGTCAACAAGACGATGCGAAAAATGTCGCTTGTCTGCCTGAAACGGACTTCGCCCCTCGCGAATGCGAATCCAAATGACGCTTAGCGTATCGTATAAAGGAATTGCCAAGACGCACAATGGAGCTAAGACGGCGTGTGGTGTCGCTCCCTTGGCTCCGGTATACGTTGCAAGCAACGAAGCAATGGCGATCCAATAGCCCACGAAATAGCTGCCAGCGTCTCCCATGAAAATGGTGGCAGGGGGCCAGTTGTGTTTCAAGAAACCGCAAAGCGCTCCGAGCAACACCAGCAACATCGCCGCAACGAACAGCTGCGGTTGGCCGTGCGTTGGAGCATTGAGCATAAGCATCAATGACAACATGGTACATATGATGGCTGCTACGCCAGCACTGAGCGCGTCCATGTTGTCGAGCATGTTGAACGAATTGATCAGCATCACTATCCAAATCACGCTCAATGCCGACGTCAGCCAAGGAACCGCAATGAAGGCAGTCAACTGCAGATTCTGCCAATAGACAACAGTGCCCGCGACCAAAAACTCCACCAACAACCGGGCCTGCCACGGCAATGCAAACCGATCGTCCAATAAACCGAGGATCGCAAGGATGGTACCTCCCGCCAACAGCAGCCATATCTGTCCCAACCTGGCTACCATTCCGGTTAAATGCTGTCGCAGGGAATCAGGCAGGCATGCTCTTGCGATCCAGTCGTATTCGGAAAACAAATACAACGCAAGGGTGCCAATACCAAAGGTACCTATCACGCCCAACCAAATGCCTACGCCTCCGCCAAGCGGAATCGGGACCGAATGCGATTTCCGAGCGCTCGGTTTGTCGAGCAATCCAAGCGAGGCAGCAAAACGTTTGATCGTGCCGACTGCAATCCATGCGATGACCAAGGCCGGAATCGTCGTGCACAGCACAGTCATCAAGACAGGGAGTACGAAATTGCGTATGGATTCGCTAGTCATGTACGCCCAATTGAGAAATGGCTTTTGTGAGATACTTGCGTGCTTGCAGAAAGAATACTCGAAAGTCCTCTCGCTGGTAGTCGGGATAGGTCCACGGCATCGGTTGCCAATGCTGGTTTCGAAATGCCAAAGTGACTTCGGCATAGATCCCATCGCGCAAATAGACACGATGTTCTCGATTTTTGGTCGACGCTAGAACGATTTTGGTCAACGACATGTAGCCTGGGTCGACGTTTAGCGGGCGCGGTTCTTGGCAACGAAACTGGTTCGCGAACTCCGATTCCATCGCATTGGTTTCGAGCTTGTGCGATGCTAATTCCGCCGGATCATACCATGCCTCAAGAATGGCGAATTGCTTCAGCAACGGGCTCCCCATGCTCGCATGGTAGTATTCCGACTCGCGAAACTCAAATCTCGGACTCAGTAAACCGATCGCATTAAAGCGGCTTGCAACGCTCGACCAAATCCAGTCCAGTCCAGCTTCGTACCGACTGAACGCCGCGATCAACTGCAAACAAGGAGGATAATTCTTCGCATTGCCCATCCCAAACTACTTTTTAGGCTTTTTGCGATTGGAATCCGCAGCATCTGCCGCTTTGGCGTTTCGCAAGTTGTTTTGCGATTGAACCAGCTTGCGCTGCGCCTTGCTCGCATCCGCCCGATGCTTGACTATCTTGACCTTGGTGGAATTGATTTCCTTTTCCTTCTTGTCGATCTCTTCTTCAAGCTGGCGCACTTTTGGGTCGGACTCGATCTTGTCCTTCGGCAGCTTCTTGCGAAGCTCTTCTAACTCGGTTAGAGCCGATTTGAGAGACGAAGTTGCTTTGGTGGCCGCCGAGTCCTTTGCAATGGCATCCTGCTCGATCGCTTGGAGCCGTGTGATTGGCTCTTGAAGCTGCCTAAGTTTCTGTTCTCGCTGATCGTCCTCTACTTCTACGTCTTCCAACAACTTCTTCTTTTCGGCTTTGGCTGCGTCGGCATTCGACTTGGCCAACTTCCACTCAGGCTGCGTGCCAAGCGATGCGATGACATCGGCCGTTGCCTTATCAAGCTCGGTCCGAGCGGCTTTGACTTTCTTGAGCGCTTCCGGAATCCCCAACTTGTCGCCCAAACGGTCCTCAACGTCCTCTCGAACTTGACGAACGTTCTTGCGCAATTGGATCAGTGCTGCTTCTTGCCTTTCCAATTGATTCAGATCTTTTTGTAACTCTTTCTGAATGGACGACAACTCTTTTCGAACGTTTGCAAGGCTTCGCTCCGCTTCGGCAACACGTTGGTTTTCTCTTTGCTCATCGCGTGCGTTCGCGTTCTTTTGGGCGAACGTCTGACTCGCCGGCAAGGCGAATAGCGTCCAAAACAAACCCAAGGGAATTAGGACAAGCAAGGATCGTCCCAAACGAATGGGTGTATTCGATGTGGCGGTGTTCGGCTTCGCAGTGTTCGGCTTCGCAGTGTTCGACTTCGCAGTGTTCGACTTCGCAGTGTTCGACTTCGCAGTGTTCGATATCACGGTATTTGGGATGAATGAATGGTTTTCGAGATGAATGGTATTCGACGTTTCTAGGTAATCGGCAAACTACATTCCTGGTGTGGACTTGGAGTCGTTTTTCGGTCCCAGCACAATTTGAATCGTCCCAGTTGGAATCACAAGACTTTTTGGGTCTTTGGGATCAACCTTTGTTTTCTCCAGCGAAGTGGTAACCATTTTTTGTTGTTCCGGCGAAGCTCCTTGATAGATTCCGTCTTTGCGGTTTAGCTCCTCGTACATGTCAAAATAAATCTGAGTTTCCAGAGCCGGACGATTTACAGCGACGACTCGAAAGTGAATATGTGGAGTCCTGCCCGGGTACTTGCCAGGCACAATGGTCTTGAATGCAAAAGCCCCGTCAGCTTCCGTTTGCATGCGCCCCCAATATTGAAAATTGGGATCCAGCGGATTCGAACCCTTATCGTTAGGGTGATTGTAGCGTCCGGTCGCGCAGGCTTGCCAAACTTCGACAAGGGTTTTCTCCAGGACCCTTCCATCCATGTCAACCACTTTGCCTCGAATCGCGATCACATCACCGTCCGCGAGCGGAGATGAATCATTTTTTCGCGTCAGGTCGACATCAAAAAAATCTTGTTTTTCGATTTCCGGAATGGGGTAATAGGGACCTCGCGTCTGCGATGGAGTCTTGGTCAAATCAGAACCAAATGCCAGACGACCTGCCCAGACGCTTCCCAAAGATGCTGTCAAACGAGTTGCAAACAATCTTCTATCCATGTTCTCGAACCCCTAAATATCGTGTGAACCGAGATTTGTTTATCCCTGATGAAGTGTCATCGGTTACGGTTATCCGCATTGTAACACGTTTTTCAATTGTTACACGTTTCATGTGGTTTAGCGCTGGATAAAATGCTATCCTAATCAAGAAGGTTTGTTTAGTTGTGAGAATGCGAAACCATAATTAAACAATTGGATTTCCACCTTGCTGGACTTTCCCAAATCCACTTTTCCATTCTTGTGATTTCGGTCCAGCGTGAATTCTCAACACAACCAAGACTCAAGTGACGCCGAGCCGAGCAAGAGCCCTCGCCGCTTGAGGTTGGGACATCGCTCTCGATCCGATGGATCGAAACCCGGCAACTCCTCTCCTTATGCTTGGAGCGTTGTCATCGCTACTAATCGGCGCGAACGAGCGGTCGAAGGAATGCTCATCGGATGCGCCATTGCGGATGCGCTGTCGCAGCATCGGACTGGATTGCACCCCCGAGTTGCGATGAAGCTGTACGGACGAAACCCTCTACACTTTCGGTTCCAGCCCGGTGTGGGTGTTGCGTCTGACTTGACGCACGCAATGATCATGACGATTCAAGCCTTGCTGCGATCGCGAACAGATAAAAATCGATTTTCATACCAGTTGCGAAGTAGAATCACTTGGTATCAGCGATCGCTACCTTGTCGATACATAATTAGAAATCTGTCAAGCATCGCGAATCGGTTCAGAGGCACGGTCGTGGACGATTCGTTAAACATTGGGATCGCCGATGATCCGTTAGTGCGAACGATCGTCCTCTCGATCATGCTTCAGGGGTGCACCGACTCGTTGTCCAGGTGGTTCCAGCATTGCGTCGAAGTTTCGCACAGCGATCCTCGTGCCTTGCACGCGTCGGCTCTCGTCGCGCACGCGGCTCAAATTGCGCAAGTTGTTGAATCAGATAAATTCAACTCTTTGGAGTCGTTGGGAATGCTGATCGAATCGACCGATGAACCTGAACTTCGGTCGAAGCTCGAACAAATGCACGATCTTCTGGAAAACAAAAAATCGGTCGCATTTGTCGCAAGGCATTTTGGTTGGGAAAATGGAATTCCAGGAAACCTAATGGCCATTGCGTTGATGTCGATTTATGCATGGCTTCGACATCCTCGCAGCTTTAGGCGCGCAGTAGAAAGATCTGTTCTGCTCGGCGGGGCCTGTGGAAATGTGGCTGCAACAGTCGGGGCGCTTGCCGGGATCCTGCTAGGCAAACATGCTATGCCTGAAGCCTGGGTCAGGAAACTCTCGCTCTTTCCCTACAACAACCTTTGGAAAGAGGAATTGATCGATCGGGTCAAGGATTGGCCGCATGGCGTAGAAGATATCCAACGAGCCAAGAGCGTTCCAAGCTTTCTAAGCGGTCAGGTCTTGCGAAATTTCTCAAACGGTATCTTTCGGATGTTGCACTCTCTGATCCGATTTCCAATGCTTCTAACGCAATTCTCCGTACGGAATAAACGTCCGCAAACGTAGGTCCGCATCTCCGAGGCGGACGTACACGCCATCGCAACCCACAACCCCCGACGGGACTTGCATTCGAACCCGCAGTTACTCTGAAATGGAATCATCGCTGCGAGTTGTCGTCGTTGATTTCGAATACCTGCGTCTCGGAGATTCGCAGCTACGTTAATCTATGCAAGTTTACTTAGACGCCGAATCAACCATTCCAACGAAAGACAACCCACGATGAGCGCCATCAAGATGCCCATCCAACGTTGCTGGAACTCTCGGTCTGGCGCACCAGGCAAATAGTTCGTTTGATCTCGAGCTTCGATCGACTTGGCGAGCAATGACATGGTGTTCCCTCCGGTTGTGAGATTTGACAACGCACTGCCCAGCCAGAATTTCCCACCGGTCCTACTTGCCAGTTCGCTGAGCACGGGATCGTTTCGTTGTGGACGTTGAATTTCTAGTGCAGGCACACGGACCGTCACCTGCTGCGTGAGCAATGCTTGATCAGCCAGACCTCCAACAGGCAACTGCACTTCATACGTTCCGGTCGCTTTCGTAAAGAATTGACCAATGTAGACTCCTGGTTGCGAAGGGTCTGGAATGGGTGCAAGCACCAACGGAGTACTCCGCCCAGACGGATCCACTAACTTGGCCTGAGCATCAGGCAAGATGGTCGGTTGAAACTGAGCGTCTCGCAACACCGCTCGTACCATGACTTGTTCACCGACGATGGCTTGCTGTTTGTCTAAAAGCAGAATGCCTCGATCCGAATCTCGCATCAAACGACCTTGGCCAGCCCATCGCACTAGCTTGGTGTAGTACGTATCGAAGTAGCCTTCGCCCACCTCTCGGAATCGCCAAAATTCCCCACCACCTTGAAATGCAACTCTCCCGGCCCCGTAGAAATGAGTAGCCAAGTAGATCGGAAGCTTGTCGCCTACCGATGCCGTAGGATCAGAAAAATAAGCCAGCGGAGTCGCTCCAGGCTTGGGTTCATAACAAGCGTAGAAACTATAAACGCCTCGGAATTTCTCCCAAGCCTGTCGGCTGTCATCAAGCGTCTTGCCAACTTGAACAAAATCGGTTTGCCAAGCATCGTTTGCAAACTTGATCGGCCACGCTGTTTCTGACTCAAATCGGCCAATCGAAACAAGCCGTGCACCGCGAGTGTTCATAACCAAAGGAGCGAGATTACGAATGATCTCAGCTTTTCTATTCCCATTCCCGATACTGCCAGCCCATTTGGGGGTCGACACGGGGCCAGCGACAATGACCAGTCCACCCGCTTGTTCACTGATCCATTTTTCCAAGTTTTCGACTTGTTCCGTATCGAGCGCAGACCAGTCGGCATCAAAGCCGATGACACAATCGTACTGACTCATCTCGACCCGCGTCCGCGGAAACTCCGTCAATACTTTTTTTGCCTCTTGTGATACGCCCGCTCCGCTGGTTTGGAGCAGTACGTGGGACTGAACCGAGTTGTCGCGATAAAGTAAATTCCGAACGAATTGATACTCGCGGGTCGGACCTCCCGCGATGACAAGCACCGTCGACTTGGGTTCCACAACGCGAACTTCGCTCTCAAGCGCATTGTCGATCGGATTAGAGTCTTGTTCTGGTGGCAGCGCCTTGACTTCGTAGATCCATGAGCCGATCTCACGAGGTTGGATTTCGAAAGCCAAGTTGGACAACGCATCATCGTTGTCGAGCGTCACGGTCCGCTCTTCTTCGATGGCCATGCTGGCGTTCTTTTGTCCTCCGGGGCGCCGACGCAGTTGCACCGTGATCTGTTTGCCTTGGAGTCCCGACGCCTGCAACAACGCCGTCATGCGAAATCGATCGCCGGGAAATACTCGTTTGGGTGCTTCGATGTCCACGACTCGGACATTGAGTGGATTCCTGGCGGTTCCCATTCCGACGGTGTGAATTGGAACGCCCTGCAGCGTGGCTTCGGAAATCGTAAGAGTTGGATCTAAGCCTGCATTGTTACGCCCGTCCGTGAATACTACGATCCCCGCGAGCGGCGAACCTCGCTCTTGCTCAAGGATACTATTGATGGCGTCGCCAATTCTGGATTCTGCCCCAACGGCTGCAATCTGAGATTCCCATGCGACCGCGTTGGGCTCGGGCGGTACTTGTTCATTGCCACCGTTGAGATTTTTTTCAGCTTGAATATCTCGATTGAGATCCGGCGCCGATAAACTCCACAAACTTGTCCAAGGAATTTGGTCCGCTCGCATGATGGCCGTCGCCATCAAAACAAACCCTGCGACCACTGCGAGCACTGAGCTCAATACCACATAAGGCCAAAACACCCGAAGGTCTCCGTAGACGCGGGCCAGGAGCGACACAACCATCATCAACAATCCAACCGATGCGACGACCGTGCCGACCCAAACCGTGCTCGAAAGCCATCGCCACAAAACACTTTGTTCCTCGCCCGAATTGCCAGCTTGACTAGCTTCTTTGGGTTTTGCAAATGTCGCGACAGGAGCAGGCCGAGAACTCTGATCGAAACGATAAACATTGACGTCGTGCCGCGCTTGCAGTTGTTTGAGCAATGGTGATTTGCCAAATAGTTCTTGAACCGCAGCAATGCGACTAACGGTTGAATCCACGGAATTCCCTGCCGTGTCACTGTCGTCGGATTGTGGCATCGTCATGCTCAGCGACGTATCGACCAAGACAGCCAGCTTGGAAGAGCGAGTTACCTTTTGTTCGGTGCGTTTCTGAAGATCGAAAAAGAAGATCGCGATCCCAATGATTGCGAGCAGCCTGAGCATCAACAAGGTCCAGCCAATTCCTTTGGGAAGCTCGGCCCAGTCCTTGCGATACCAATACACAACATACGAGACAATAGCGGCCAAGCAGCAAGCGAAAACAAACCAATGTAGCCATTGGTCCATCTGTTCGACGCGCATCCATGTATAGAAGACACGTTGTTCTCCTTGGGCTACGCAAAGAAAGTCGCTGATCGGTGAAAAATTCATTTCGTAGGATTAAGTCCGCCTGGGCAAATGGTAGGAAGCGCTCCACGCGAGCCACTGTTCGAAGAGCAACAGGCCAAGCAACATCATCAACAGTAACATATTGCGATTCGAAAAACCGGCCAGCGCAGAACTTGAGCCAAGCGAGTCGGCTGATTTGTATGCGTACTTAACGCCACTCAAGCTACGACTCAAATCCGGTGGGCTTATCTTGCTGAGTTCCCCTTCGATGGGCGGTGTGTTGCGTGCAAAATTTTTGACAACGCGATCTCCCTGCGTAGTCGTTGCCCACCACTCGAAATTTCCAGACGCCAGAATGGCTCGAACCGTTTCGTCGGACGTCTGATTGGCGCTTGCATCCAAGCTCGCCTGGAGCGACGACTCGCCCGCAACGCTCGCGTTAACACTTAAAATCGATTTGGTGTTAGACCCGACGGCCGAGGGACAAAGAACTTGTGTTTCCGGTAAGAGTTCTTGCGAGGAAAAATTCCATCGCAACGGTGTTCCAGCAAGCCGCGACGTTTCCGGCGTTCGAAAGGACGATAGATACCCCACCATCTTGAGCGCTGCCACCACAAAGGTCGGGTCTTGTGGCCAGTTGGTCCAGCGCCGATCGAAGGCGGTCAATCCGTAGAGAACCCGCCCATCTCCAATCGCATGATCGATCAAGAGTGGTTGGCCGTTGCGAAGCGACGCAACTACCTTCCATGGTACGGAATTAGAGTTGGGCGTGGTTGGCGTTGCAGGTACGTCATTTTCGAGAGCAACATACTGCGGAATTCGGACAAATTCGAAAGGAGAATTACTCAGCCCGAAGAACGGGGCGAAGATCGGATGATTTTCCGCGATCAGATCCGGGAGCGATCCATCGGCCGACTGCTTGAGTTCCGCCGATCCTCGAATCGCAAACGGCATCAACGGAGTTGAGTTGCCGGATCCGACAATCGGTTTCGTCCATGTCGAGTTGTATCGCTGAAAGTCGATCGAATTCATTTGTTCGCCAAAAAAAACAGCCAGCCCGCCGCCACGCGTAACATACCCGTGCAAGTTCTCGATCGCACGTGGATCAAGCGCCGGAACGGATTGCAGAATGATGCAAGCATAGTTTTGTAACGCGACGAGATCCGTATCCCGCAAAAATTCGGGACTCTCTCGAGACATCAGCAAGCCCGTTTTCGCGTTTCCGCCAGGATTGAGTGCCGATTCAAAATAGAAAGAGTGTTTGCCCGTCGCGTCGCCATCTACGAGCAAGACGCGAATACCCTCTTGCAAATCAAGGACGCAGCGGACCGCATTGTCTGCCATCAATGAATCAGGAGGCAGTTGGGCTTCCACCACGTGCGATCCGCTTCGAGGGAAAAGGACTTGCACATGACGGGTCACCAACTCGCCAGGCTCTAATCGATCGAGGATGACTGGCGGCAACTCGGTCGCAAGCCCTGAATGAGGCAACGTCGGTTTTTGTTCCGGCTCACGATCGCCATATTCAATCGCCGTGACTCGCACCGTGACGTTGCGCACCGGTGTTTGCCCGTTGTTCCTGATTCCAATGTTGATCATAGCCGGAACGCCAGCTGCTAAAACTTCTTGCTGAGGTGCAATCGACACCATCGTCAAGTTTTCGTGTTGGTCTGGGACGCAATCGATCAACTGCAAATCAACATCCGCACCTGGGACATTAAGCAATTGCTGACGGAGTAGGGGTGCATTGCTCCAGTCCTTGCTTCGAAAATCGCTAAACAAATAAACGATGGACTTCTCGGCTGTGGCCTGACGCAATAGCGGGGAGATTAATTCGATCGCATCGGAGAAGTTGCATTCTAGAGGAGTCGGGATCGTAGAATTGACCTTGCTCAACAAGCTTGAGGGATTGGTGGGAATCGTTCGAGCCATTATGTCGGCAACAGTATCTGGCTGAATGGTCGTCGACGCTGAAGGATTGGAGCTAGTCTGGGGGGTGTTGGATTGGGCCATCTTGGCGGACACCGTGGCAAGCGACGAGCGAGAAGCACGAACCACCGTCAGTAGATCCATCCCATCTTGCGATTGGGCGTTCGATGCGATCGCAAGTATCGCCTTGAGCGCGGATTGATACGCTGTTCCACTCGACGAAGTGTCTCCCATGGATGCGGAGTCATCGATCAATGCATAGTGATGGGTGGTTGTTTGACTGATCAACGATAGCCAGCGGGAGCCGCTGACCCATTGGGCTAACATCGCAACTGCGATGGCGACTGCAAGCATACGCGACGCAATCAACAGGGCTTGCTTGAGCCAAACCCAACGTCGATGTTTGCGATAGCTCTCGAGCAGGAATTCCATGGCAGCCCAGCGAGTTCGTCGGTGCCGTACCAAATTGATCAGGTGAATCAACAACGGCAACAGAACCAGTAGGAAGCCCCAAGCAAGTGCGGGAAAAACAAACTGCATCGTTTCCTACCGTTTCCTCATGTGTGCCATGCGCGAACTCAAATAGGCTGTTAATGCGGCATCGATATGACGGCTGGTCCGAATCAATTGGTAGTCGATTTGGGAACTTGCGCAAGCATGCCGCACGCGATCCAGAAACCGCTGGAGCGACTCCAGATACCCCTCGCGCAAAGCCCGAGGGTTGCACGTCAAATTGTCCATCGATTCCATCCCCTCGAATCGCGTGGGGTCATTAAAAGGAAAATCAAGCTCATCATCGTCCATGATATGAAACACCAAGATGTCGTGCCCTGAATGTTTGAGCGATGCGAGAGATTTGAGAGTCTGTGCCTCGCTCCCCAAGAAATCCGAAGCGATGACCATCAACGAACGTTTGGGATAGGTGTCGCTGATGTCTCGAAAGACCTTGGTCAGGTCCGTTTTTTCCGCAGGTGATGTCTGTTGCAGCGAGCGAAAAATACTCTGCAAATGTCCGCGACTTGATCGCCACGGCAATCGGGTCTTGATTTTCTGGTCGAATACCGTCAGTCCGACCGCGTCTTGTTGACGCAACGTCAAATAGGCGAGGCATGCGCAAATCGTAGCCCCGTAATCGAATTTGTTGAGCGCACCTTGTCCATACGACATGCTTTCCGACGCATCTAACAACAACGTGCACCGAAGGCTCGTGTCTTCTTCGTACTGTTTGATGTAGAGCTTGTCCTGGCGACTCCAGACCTTCCAATCGATGTGCCGCAAATCGTCTCCAGGCACATATTGGCGATGCTGTACGAACTCGACCGATTGGCCGAAGTACGGACTGCGATGCATTCCGGACATAAAGCCTTCGACGATATTCCTAGCTCTCAATTCCATCGACGCAATGCGTCGAATGGCTTCAGGATGCAAGTATTCTTTGGAATCGGGCATCGCGCAGCAATTCGTCTTGGGCGGTCGGTGTATTAGAAATGATTCGATCGATGACAGCGTCGCTAGTAACGCCATCGCTCTCCGCTGCGAAATTGACGACCATACGATGACGCAACACCGGCTTGGCACAGTATTGAATATCGGTTGGATCGACGTGGGCTCGCCCTCGCATGGCCGCCCTCGCCTTGGCTCCCAAAATGAGAAACTGAACTGCTCGAGGCCCAGCCCCCCAAGCCACCTGGTCACGCACAAAGTCCGGGACCCCTTCTTGGCCAACGCGGGTCTGACGCACAATAGCCAAGGCATACCGAATCACATTCTCGGACGCTTCGATGCCGCGAATAAACTCTTGCAGGCTCAAAATCTCTTCGCCGGAAAGGACCGATTGGATATCGGCTGAGCCACGACCGGTGGTTCGACGCGCCACTTCGAACTCGTCCGCAAAACTCGGATATCCAACCTGCACTTTGAACATGAACCGATCCTGCTGCGCCTCGGGAAGCGGATACGTCCCCTCCTGTTCGATCGGGTTCTGTGTCGCCAACACAAAAAAGGGATCCGAGAGAGAATGACGGACTCGTCCCACAGTAATCTGCCGCTCTTGCATCGCTTCTAACAAGGCCGCTTGAGTCTTGGGAGGCGTACGATTGATTTCGTCCGCCAGAATCACGTTGGCAAACAACGGTCCCTCCATGAATCGCCGTTCGCGGCTACCTGTCGATCGGTTCTCCTCAAGCACCTCGGTCCCGGTGATGTCGGCAGGCATCAAGTCCGGTGTGAATTGAATTCGGCTGAACGATAAATTGAGCGTTTTGGCAAGCGAGCTGATCATCAGCGTTTTCGCTAGGCCTGGAACTCCTTCGAGCAAACAATGCCCTCGAGCAAAAATGCTGATAAGCAATTGTTCCACCACTTCGACCTGGCCGACGATGGTCTTGGACAGTTGGCCTAGAATTTGTTCTCGAGCTTTTTGCAAGCGATCCAAATCCGCTTTGGCTGATCCGTCGGTTGTCATGCCGTTCTTTCTAGTTGATGCATTCGCGTGTGACTATACAAAATGGTTGCCCGGATTGTATCATCCTTATCACTCTTTCGCATGCAGACTGTGAAATTCCAAGGAAAGCCTCTTCCCAGATGCGTAAACCGATCG
>JBEBHM010000655.1:0-4913 GCA_040080875.1 Pirellula sp. | reverse complement strand
TTGAAAGCGTCGAGTTTTGATAGTGCATCGACCAATCGTTTTGGGCGATCAAACGGTTGTTGGGCGCCCGACCCACACTCTACACTCATCCAGCGGCCTTCGTGCTGAATAAGGTACTGCTGCCCATCTGGAAGCCAACGGGGAAAGCTGAGGGGTGCAGGGCTAGGTATGATCTTGCGCTGCGGATCGTAGATCTTGGCGAGGGTGAGCGGCTCTTTGGACATGTCCAAGCTCGGAGCGTCCGACAGTCCTAGCGGTTTGAGTGGAGTCGGCGAGTCGATTTGCCTTTCGATTCGGACAACCGGGTATATCGATTTTGGCTGCATCGCGGGATCAAAGTAATTCCAAAAAGCAAGCGAGTCGTCGGAATGAGGCTCGAGCAAATACGTCGCAAGTTGTCCAAGCCGTTGTCGCGTCGAAATGAGCCAACCTGGTGCAGGATTCCAATCGACCGTTTCCAACGCGACTTCGTACTTACGAAGGCGATGGCCTTGGAATTCGTTCAGTTCTCGTACGGCGTTGATGCGATATTGCGTTGCAGGTTGCTTGCCGATTTTAGAGGCAGGATCATAGCCTATCCACGCCATTTGGATGCCGTGCATTCGGAGTCGTGCCGCAGCCCAAGCGTTTTCTGCCGACACGAAATAGCATTCCGGCGCATCCACCGACAACGTCGACAATCCGACGTTCACCAACTGCACCTCGAAGTCTGCTGGCGACATGTCCGTCTTGCGATTTCGGTCACGAGGCGACGGGTATAAATTTGGAGTAGTCGGTTTTCCCGAGGCAATCTCCGGCGCATCAACTTGTTCTTTCTTCCCGATCTTGTCGGCGTCGAGCGTGGACTTGTTCCAAACGTACCCTTTCGCGATTGCGGTCGCTTCGTCGGCAACTACTTTGGCTTGGATCGGAAGCGATTTGGGTGCGGCGGTCGGGTTGCGATGCATAAGATTGTTGAGTTGCTTTGCATTGTCACTCAGTTGCTTGAGGCATGCCTCAATGAATAGAGTCGAGGCTTCGATTCGGCGCTGATACGTCGCATAGGAGTAAGACTCCACGAGAATTCCTATCTTGCCGCGCAGTCCCATGTACTCGGTCGAGTAGCGAGGCTCATGACCAAAGGACTCCCAGCGTTTGCGGTCAGGGGTGAAATTACCATAGAAGAACGTCGGTAGTCCTCTGGATGTCAATTCCGATGTGACGGCTGGAAGCATTTCTTTGCGAAGCCATCTTACCACGGCGGGATTCGCGGCCGGATTGTGTGGAACGTCGTAGGTCAAATCGTATTGATGCAATGATCCATTGGTCGTATGCGCGTCGATCAGGACGTCCACGTCCCAAGCATCGATAGCCCTCACCAGCGATCGTACCTCGGGCGTTTCCAACTTGATAAAGTCTCGATTCAGGTCCAATCCCACTCCATTTTCGCGAGTACCCATGCCAAGGCTTGGGCCGTCTTGGCCTGGCCGATGCAGCACGCCAACGCGTTCATTCCCGTCGGCATTGAAATTCGGTACGAAGACAAGTACAGCTTGATCAAGGTACTTGGGGGTGTCGCTTGCCAGCAAGTCTCGGGCGATCGATAAAAGTGATTCTTTGCCATCACACTCTCCGCTATGGATTCCGCCGAGCAATAGAATCACGAGCCGGTTGTCCGAAGCAGGCAAGGGCAAGTTGGGCTTTGGCTCTTTTGCCACGATAAGAGCTTGAATCGGACGTCCTTCGAGGGTCGTGCCTATTTTGGTTTGCGACGCGTACGAGCTGGCATCGTCCAAAATCTGCAAAAAATTGAGAACGTCTTGCTCGTTTGAAGTCCCCTGGTAGTTCGACTTTTCTGCGATGGTCTGCAAGGATCGAATCGCCGCGATGCTCGGCGAAGCCGGTTTTTCTTGAGCTACGAGTGGATCGCTACGCAGGGATAGTGACAAGACGAGGGCTACAAGAACTGGAACAAGAAGCGTTGGGAAACATCGCATGAAATTCTGGCGGCAAGGTAGCATGGCAAGGCAAAGGGATTTAGAGTCCAATGGACGATGTTGGTTTGTCAACGCCTTAGTTTACCTTGAAGCCATGAAATGAGGAAAAGGAATGCAGGTCATTCTCAAAACAAGTCTTGGGGACATTACGCTTGAATTGGATGCCGAAGCCGCTCCGATCACGGTCGCCAATTTTTCGCAATACATCAAGGAAGGGCAGTATGCAGGGACGATTTTCCACCGAGTGATCAAAAATTTCATGATTCAAGGTGGTGGTTTTACACCCGAGATGAGTCAAAAGAAGACGCGTGCTGGAATCAAAAATGAATCCGCAAACGGGCTCAGCAATTTGAAATACACCATTGCCATGGCTCGAACGAACGTGCCCGATAGCGCGACCTGTCAGTTCTTTATCAACACGAAAGACAATTTTGCACTCGACAGGAAGACTTGCCAAGACGGTGTTGGGTATTGCGTATTTGGCAGGGTCATCGATGGTACAGATATCGTCGATCAAATTGAAAAAGTTGCAACGAAGCGAGCGGGCGGCCATAGCGACGTGCCAGAGAAAACCATTGAGATCACCGAGGTTGTCGAAGTGGCCTAAATGGGCGTGCGCAATTTTGCTCGCATGGAGTGGTGACCGTCAAGGTTTTCGAGGCGTTGACGAAACGCTTGACGCATTCCGCTACGGCAGAAATGCGCACCATCATTAGTGCAGCTGCATTGGAGATTTCTAACCATAGGGCCACGTCTTAATGCTTTGGAACACCCCGCTGATTCAGTGCCTCGCCAATTCATGCTGGGTGTGTTTGGGTGCGACCGGGCTCGCCATGATTTTAGGTGGTTCGCTGGCGGCGTTGACAACTTGCTTTCGAGTTCCATTTGGACGAAGCCTTTCCGTATGTATGCTGAGCCTGATCTTGGTGCCCGTCTATGTACAGGCGACCGCCTGGAG
Organism: Pirellula sp.; assembly: GCA_040080875.1. Classification (GTDB taxonomy): domain Bacteria; phylum Planctomycetota; class Planctomycetia; order Pirellulales; family Pirellulaceae; genus JBKCUI01. Next base: position 1,979 of record JBEBHM010000655.1, on the reverse strand, counting down.
CGCCGGCTTTGGTGTGCAGGGCTGGTTTAAACTGAGTCAAGTGGCCGCAGCAACCTCGCCGGTACGAGCCATCGCGTCGGTGATTTGGATTCATGGAACCGCATGTGCACCGATCTGTTTCTTGTTCTGCGCGCTCGGCATTCGACGCTCCATGGATTTGAGTGTGCGACAAGCGTTGTTGGATTTTGGACCGTGGTTCGCAGCCACGCGCGTTATCCTTCCCAAAGCTTGGCCATGGTGTTTGGCTGGCTGTCTTTGGACGGTTGCCATGGTAGGCAACGATATGGTGGTAACCAATTTATTCCAACTGCCGACTTTGACAGAAACGGTTTATCAGCAAATCCAGTTCAATGAACTGCATTGGTCCACGCTGCTAGCCGCTTGCATCATGCCAGGTATGATTGCGTCGGTCGCGGTGATTTGCTATGCGTTGTTTCCAGACATCCTAAAAGGTGAATTGAGTTCCGACGACGCATCGCAGTGGGACGCTTTGGCACTGATCGGACCGATGCGATGGGTGGCCAGTTGGTTGGCGTTTGTCATCGTGATGATCGTGGCGATCTTGCCGCTGCTGAGCCTGATCGTCAAGGCCGGTTGGCGCGCTCGCGTTGTAGATGGTGAACTGCAACGAGATTGGTCTCTTCGCGTCTTGATTCACTCGTTCGGCCAAATCACCAACTTCTCGAACGAACTGAGTTGGAGCATTCAACTCAGTCTCTATTCCAGTTGCGTGGCGATCTTGGTTGCCGTTGCACTGTTGCTTGCAATGGAGGTTATTCCTGCCTCTGGGATGAGCATTGGTTTGTTGAGAAGTCGATCTGGGGATCGTGGAAAATGCCGCAACGTTTTGTTGCTGGCGGGAATGTTTTTCTTACTGTCCACACCGGGCCCGCTGGTGAACTTGACAGTCCTTCAGTTGCTTCATCGGCCAAATTCCGATCTTTTAGCGTTTCTTACCGACCAGACTTTGCTGGGTCCAATCGTGGCGATGCAGTCGCGTTGCCTGCCGTTGGCCTTTGGTATTTTGTGGCTTGCGAAAACGCGATTCGCGGTTCGAAATAATCTGACGCTCCGACTAGATCAAGGCCTGCCTTGGAAAGACCGTCTTTGGGTTTGGGCGACTGCCATGAGAATTCCCGGCGTGTATGCCTTTGCCGTAAGCGTATTCGTCAGTTTTGCGGACCTGTCGACTTATTTGTTGGTGCAACCGCCCGGCGTGACCACGGTTGCCATGCGGATGTTTGATTTGCTCCATTACGGAGTCAAGAATCAAGAAGCTGCGTTGGCGCTAGCGCTGGCGATGGTGAGCATGGCGATTACCTACCGCCTACTGGCGAAGGTAAGGTAACTGTGGAAGCCGGTAGAACGTTGTTCTGTGTTTTTGATTGGATCGATGACCAAAGATGGGCTTGTGCACGTCACTTACACATGGATGCGAAAAAAGGTCAAGCATGTGGTTGTTGATCCCAAGCTGATCAAGCCGCAAGCCTACGTGGATGGAAACTGGCCAAACTGTAGTCGAACAACGTTGCATGCAGCCAATTCAAAACGACGATTCAAACGACCGAAGCGATGCGTTTCGAATCCTCGACGCCAACATCAATCGGGCTGCCGAAGGACTCCGAACGCTCGAGGATGTCGCTAGGTTTCGAAGTCAGTCGGAATTGCAAATGGAGTTCAAGAAACTCCGACATCAATTGACCGAGTATTCGGCGAGTTGGGACCATCTGCAGATGCTCGCCAACCGCAATGCCGAGGGAGACGTTGGCCGAACCACCAAGACGCCGAACGAAGCCGTTCGAACAGGCGGGCTATCCGACATCACGCAAGCCGCCTCACAGCGGGTTCAACCGTCGTTGCGAACCCTTGAAGAGGTCGCCAAATTCTTGTATCCAAGTTCTGCGTCGCGATTGGTCGCTTCGTTATCGCGTTTACGACCTGAACTCGGCGCTACGGTTATCTCTATCGCGAGAGATCGA
>JBEBHM010000068.1:0-18062 GCA_040080875.1 Pirellula sp. | reverse complement strand
CAACCAGATGGTGGTGATCAGCAAGAAGTGTCAAAAAATTGCAGAACAGGCGTCGGGGGCGTGGGGTGTCAAAAACACTACAGTTTGATGGTCTGCAATCGGAGGGCGTTGGCGACGATGACCAAGTCGGAAGCGACCATCGCAAAGGCTGCTAGGATTGGGTGAAGTTCTCGGAGCCCCGATGGGACGAACGCGAATCCAGCCAAAGCCCCGGCTGCAATCGGTATCAACAAGACATTGTAGGCGAATGCCCAAAAGAGATTCTGTCGGATATTGCGCATCGTGGCCTTCGATAGGCGGATCGCCTGTGGCACTCCGTTCAAGTCGCCGCGAAGTAACGTGACGTCGGCGGATTCGATGGCGATGTCGGTTCCCGTACCAATTGCAATTCCGACGTCCGCCATGGCCAACGCGGGTGCATCGTTGATACCATCCCCAACCATCGCGACCACTTGCCCGGATGATTGTAGTTGCCGAACTCGCGAGGCTTTGTCTTGAGGGAGCGTTTCTGCCAAGATGTCCTCGATACCCACGAGTTGTGCGATGGCGTTGGCCGTATGTGCATTGTCGCCCGTGATCATTACGACATTGAGGCCAGATTCCTTCATGCGCCGGACTGCCGATGCCGACGTGGGTTTCACGGTATCTGCAACCGCGAGGATTCCGACTATCTCACCTTGTTTGGCCAACCACATGACGGTCTTAGCTTGTTGTTCCAAACTGCTCGCGATTTCCATCATATCGAGAAGCTCGATTCCATGGTCTCGCATCCAACGAGTATTGCCAATCAAAGTCTTCTGGCCCTCGACAGTTCCAAAAACGCCCTGACCGCTCGTGGATTGGAAATCATCACAACGTACGATTGCAAGTCCTCTCTCTTTGGCCTTGCTCACAATGGCGGTGGCGATGGGATGTTCGCTGGCTTGCTCCACTGCGGCTGCAAGTGACAGTACCGAATTGTCGGTGAAGCCGTGGCAAGGCTTGACATCGGTAACCGACAGCTTGCCTTCCGAGACGGTGCCCGTCTTGTCGAGGACGATTTGTGTTGCACGACACAGAGTTTGAATGGCGCTGCTCGATTTGAATAGAATTCCATTTTCGGCGCCTCGTCCCATACCGACCATGACCGCGAGTGGGGTCGCAAGCCCCATAGCGCACGGACAGGAAATAATCAAAACCGAAATCGTCCTCAACAAGGCTTGAGTGAAGTCGTCTACGACAAAGTACCAAACGCAAAATGTAAGGATCGCTATGGCGACGACGATGGGTACAAAAACTCCCGCGATCTGGTCGGCAAGATGTTGGATGGGAGCTTTGGTTGACTGCGCGTGCTCCACTTGTCGTACGATTTGAGCTAAGGCGGATTGGCTCCCAAGCTTGGTCGATTGAATCATCAAAACGCCTTCGCGGTTGATCGTGGCACCGATCACCTGCATGCCTTCGGATTTTTCTACGGGCATGCTTTCGCCCGAGATCAGGCTTTCGTCGACGGCCGACCGTCCAGAAAGTACCACACCATCCACAGGGATCTTCTCGCCGGGCCGCACGACGATTTGTTCGCCAACACGAACCTGTTCGATCGGGATGTCCACTTCGTGTCCGCCACGCCGCACTCGCGCTGTCTTGGCCTGCAACCCAAGCAGTTTCTTAATGGCGGCCCCCGTTCGTGCGTTGGCTCGCGTCTCCACCATTCGCCCCAACAAGATCAACGTGATGATCGTGGCGGAGGTCTCAAAGTAGACATGTTCTCCCCATTGCTTGGATTGAAATGACAACGCTAAGGTTACAACGATGCTGTAAAGGTAAGCAGCCGTCGACCCTAGACTTACCAACACATCCATGTTGGCCATCCCACGTCGAATGGATTTGTAACTGCTAGTGTAGTAGTCCCAACCCACAAAGAACTGGACCGGCGTTGCAAGCATCAGCAAGATCCAATTGAAGATGTTTGCATGCGACCAATGGCCAATCAGACCAAAATCTCTTGCCATGCAAAAAACAAACATGGGAAGGGTCAAGACGATTCCCACAACCAATCGTCTCCACTGCCGTTGACTTTCGTGGCGATGAGCAACAGCCATCGAGTCCTCGAGGGACTGACCGGAGATTGCTTCGACCACGTCAAAACCCGTGCTGCGAATCGTCGCGATGATATGCTCGCGATCGATCAACGTCGGGTCAATGGTGACCACGACGTTGCTCTGCGCAAAATTGACCGCAGAGGCAAGCACCCCTCGCTCTTGGTTAAGCGATTTCTCAATCGACTTTGCGCACCCAACACAACTCATGCCGGTGATGGGCAGCTCGAGGGTACTGCTTTGCATGGTCAGTTCTGCATGATCCGTTCTGTAGGGTTAATGAACACGTTGTCCTGGAACGGCGCCCGAATCGATTCCTAACAAGAATACCTCGGTGCCGCCGGGACCGGCCGCAGTCACCATACCCTCGCTCAATCCGAACTTCATTTGGCGAGGTTGCAAATTGGCCACAATGACGACCAATCGGCCCGTGAGCTGTTCAAGCGTGTACGCCGCCTTGATTCCCGCGAACACCGTTCGAACATGGTCACCACCCAAGCTAACGGTAAGCTTGACAAGCTTCTTTGCCTCGGGAACCTCCTCGGCTTTCAGTATCCTGGCGACTCGCAAATCCACTTTCGTAAAATCCTCGATCGTACAGGTGGGAGCAAGCGGCTCGGCGAGCAATGCGTCAGCGTTGTCCATGGTTGCTGGGGGAGATGGTGTGACTGGGGCTGAGGAGGTTGTACCGCTATCGGGTGCGATTTCTTTGCTATCTTCGATCATGGCTTCGACCTTTTCGGGTGCAATGCGTTGTAACAGGTGTTCGAACTTGGAAACGGGTGTGCCAACGAGTGGCGATTGACTGTCGCTCCAATGTTTGATCTCACTTTGGAGCAGCTCGCCACATTGTTGCGATAGTTTTGGCAAGACGGGAGTCAAGTAAATGCAAATCTGTCGAAACAAGTTGAGAACGATGGTGCAGACCTCTTGCAACCTGGCTTGTTGTGCAGGATCTTTCTTGAGCGTCCACGGTGCTGCATTCTCGACAAACGCATTGGCCCCATCAGCCAACTCCATAATCAATCGCATGGCTCGCGAATAGTCTAGCTGTTCGTATGCGGTCGCGATACGTTCACCGGCTGCGGCTGCAGCATCGAAGAGTCCACCATCATGCGGGTATTCGACCGACAGTCCGCTTGGTTCTACAAATCTTGCGGTACGGCTGGCAAGATTGACTACTTTGCCAACCAAATCGGAGTTGATTTTGCTAATGAATTCTTGAAAATTCAAATCGATGTCATCGAGTTTCGATCCCAACTTGGACGCATAGAAGTATCGCAAATAAGAAGGGTCCAAATGTTTGAGGTAGGTACTCGCTTGGATCTGAGTTCCTTTGCTCTTGGACATTTTCTCGCCATCGACGGTCAGGAATCCATGGATGTGCACAAACTGCGGCAGCGAATACCCAGCCGATTTAAGGACTCCTGGCCAAAAGAGAGTATGAAAATACGCGATGTCTTTTCCGATAAAATGATGGATCTCGGTCTGATCGCTCTGCCACCAGTCTTGCAACGATTGGTTGTGGTTCTTGCACCATTGCCACGTCGAAGCGATATATCCGATCGGCGCATCAAACCATACGTACCAGCAGTTGTCCGGGCTGTCGGGAATGGCAAATCCGAAATACGGGTTAGGCCTGGATATGTCCCAATCACGCAGCGGCTTGCCCAGGAAATGCCCCTTGAGATAATTCGACACCTCGGCTTGCAAGTGTTTGCCGGATTGAGTCCACTCGTCTAAGAACGCATGCAGTTTTTCCAGTTGCACAAACAAATGGCTCGCCGACTGGGTGATCGGCTTGGCGCCGGTGAGCGTGCTAACGGGATCGATCAGTTCGGTCGGTGAATACGTAGAACCGCACTTGCTGCAATTGTCGCCATACTGATCGGGTGCTTTGCAGATGGGACAAACGCCCTTGACAAATCGGTCGGCGAGAAACGTTCCTGCCTCTGGATCAAAGAGTTGCTCGACGTCTCGTTCGGCAATCAGACCTTGGCTCCGCAAGGTTGCCCAAATCTCTTTGCAGAGTTCGTAGTTTTCCGCAGAATTGGTACTGCCATAGTTATCGAACTCTATTTGGAACTGAGCGAAATCGCGTTCATGGGCCAATTGCATGTCGGCGATCAATTCGGTCTCAGGTCGACCCTCCTGCCTGGCCCGAATCATGATCGCCGTACCATGGGTGTCGTCCGCGCAAACAAAGACGCATTTGCGCCCTCGGAGCTTTTGAAAACGGACCCAAATGTCGGTTTGGATGTACTCGACCAAATGGCCAATGTGGATATGACCATTTGCGTACGGCAGGGCTGCAGTGACTAAAAGTTGTTTTTCAGCGAAGGTTGAACTCATAAGTTGAATGTAATGTCTTCATCGGGTGATCCCCGCCAAATCTAAGATCATATTGGCAGAGAATAAGTTCGGGGGATTGTACATCAATTGCTCACGATGGAATCGGAACCGTTGGAATCATGTCGACCAATCCAAGATCACTTTGCCGGATTGGCCACCTCGCATCGCTTCAAACCCCTTCTCAAAATCAGTAAAGTGAAACCGATGGGTGATCACCGGTGAAATGTCTAGTCCGCATTCCAGCAAAACTGTCATCTTGTACCACGTTTCGTACATCTCGCGGCCATAGATACCTCGAATGGTTAGCATGTTGAACACAACTATGTTCCAGTCGATTGCAATCGGTTCGGAAGGGATGCCCAACATGGCGATCTTGCCTCCATGGCACATGCTGTCAAGCATCGTCCGGAGGGCCGATGGCGATCCGGACATTTCCAGCCCAACATCAAAGCCCTCTCGCATTCCGAGTTCCCTCTGGACTTCGGACACGGACCGCTCAAGAGGATTGATTGCCAAAGTGGCGCCCATTTGTCTGGCCAACCCCAGACGGTACGGATTCAAATCCGAAACGACCACATGCCTAGCGCCCGCATGCCGTACCACCGCGCAGGCCATCAAACCGATCGGCCCTGCACCCGTGATCAAAACGTCTTCACCCAAACATTCAAAACTGAGTGCTGTGTGGACTGCGTTTCCAAGCGGATCAAAGATAGAAGCAATCTCGCGATCGATGGTCGGGTGATGGTGCCACACATTGGTCATCGGCAGGGCGATGTATTCAGCAAACGCACCGGTCCTGTTGACGCCAACACCTTGCGTATCTTTGCAGAGGTGTCGCCGACCCGCCAAACAGTTGCGACATCGGCCGCACACCACGTGCCCCTCCCCGGAAACGATTTCACCCGGGAAGAAATCGGTGACATTGGAGCCAACAGAGACAATTTCGCCTACAAACTCATGGCCCACGACCATCGGGACGGGGATCGTTTTTTGTGCCCAAGCATCCCAGTTGTAGATGTGCTGATCGGTGCCACAAATCCCGGTTTTTTCGACACGGATCAAACAATCATTGATCCCGAGCGTGGGAAACGGAACATCCTGTAACTCAAGTCCTACGCTTCGTTTGGCTTTTACAAGTGCTTTCATCGTCGTTCATTTGTTAGGAAGGCAATTCTGGAATCAGTAGCCTAACCTGGAACGAACAACACCAAAAGACCTTTACGACTGAGCCTAATTCGGCGTTTTGTGGGCTTCAAGCGAGCTGAATTGGGTCACTCGCATCTTGGCTTCGATCCGTCGCACATGCACCCAAATCTGAACCAACTCCGAAAGCGATCGAGCTTTGAGCTTGACCATGCCGCGCGATCGCCGAGACTCAATCGTGCGAACTGCCACTTCCAACATGGTTGCCATCTTCTTGTTCATATTTCCGTCAACCACCAATTCAATCACTTGGCGTTCCACACTTGAAAGCGAGGCCACTCGATCCATCAAAGATCGTTCTTGGGTAGGGGACAAGTCGTTGGAATCTGCAGTTCCCTCGTGCAATCGACGAACCACTCCCGATAGGCCGATCGGTACTCCTTGATGTACGATTTGGGCTTGCCAGTATTTCAACTGCACTCGATTTCCGTCTTGATCGTAAATCTCGCAAATACGGCCCTTCGCCGAGTTGTCCTTTTGGTCGGCACACTCCCGGGAGCGTATATGCTCGTTGCACGGACTATCGGTCAACGCTTCCGAGAAGTGGCGATTGATTAGTCGCTCTGGACTATGGTTGAGAACGTGCTCTGCCGATTTGCTCAAATAAGTGATTTTTCCATCCATGTCCTTCGTGTAAAATGCAATTTCATCCTGAATCGCTTCTGCGAGTGCGGCGAGAAAAAAATTGGGTTGCTTTAACAATGACCTCGTTGCGGATTGATCGCGGTCCTGAGGCATCGGGGCTAACTGAGACACTTGGGTTCTCCGGTAACTATTTCTTCACACGAGAATTTGTTTCAAAGTCAAATGACTTCACTGTTGGCAAAAGAGAACGCGGTGTCCGCACGCGGCATCCGCAGTTAATTTTTTAGGGTCGGTCACAATTCAACAGTGGTTGGGCAGGAATTCGCCCAGCGGACCTAGAATCGATTGGTTGCAAGTGCCTACCCTTGTACTTTTTATGGAAAAACATTAGTTTCCACGTTTTTGACAGCACGTCTCGTAAGTTTCCGCCGAGCCGTACGGCCAAGCATCATGAGCCAGTTTCTTTTCCAGTACGTTCGGCTCGAGCCTCCCACCTGGGTTTTCCTTTCAACCCTGCTGGTTATTGGGCTGTTTTTGATGTTCCACAGGTTTTGGTCCCTGCGAAACCTCGATATTCTTTTGATCCTCGCATTTACGCCAGGGATGATGATGGTCTACGAAGGGCGCCAGCGCGCATTCGAAATGGTAGACCACGGCGCGGAAATGATGGCCGGCAATTCCCCTGAATCCATTGATTCCTCCGAATCGGTGGATTCGATCCCGACCAACTTAATCCAACCCCCAAAACACAATTGGAACGCCCAATCGCTCGTTTATTGGGGATTCCTTTGGTTGATTGTGTGTGCTGGTTTGCTGTTGATCCGCATGCTCCTAGATACGAGCATCGTTCGTCGTCCACTCCTTGACCCAAACCTGAGCAGCAGCGGTATGCTGTTTCTCGGTACGTCCTTGTTGATTTACTTGATGGTCAATGTCGCAACGAGCAACCCGATCGAACAGCAACGCAGCAGTCCTGAGATGGGGCCCGGATACGTTCTACTCTGCGCCTTGCCTCAGATCGCGACTACTCCTCAGGCACCGTTAGAAATCTCGCAAGCCCGATCGGACCGAGCCGACTTTAAACTGACGATCGCTAAAATTCTCGCGATCGGCGCCAATTTAACTCTGGTGTTTTGCATTTTGGCGATCGGCTATTGGCATTTTGGGAATCTAAAAACGGGTGTTGGGGCAGCGACTTTTTATCTTTTGTTTCCCTATACGGCGCATATGACGGGCCGGGTCGACCACGTCGTGCCAAGCGCACTTCTATTGCTTGCTATTCTCATGTATCGCCAACCCTTTGTCGCGGGACTTTTTCTTGGATGCTCCGCTGGGGTGGTCTATTATCCGTTCTCGCTATTGCCGCTCTGGTGCAGTTTTTACTGGCAGCGAGGAATAAGAAGATTTACAGGCGGATTTGTCGTAGCAATCTCAGCCTTAGTGGTCGCCATGATTTTTATTCATCCCAATAGCTTCATGCAAGACCTTCGTTACATGTTCGGGCTCAAACAAGTTGCCATGAATGGTATGGATGGAATCTGGGGACTTGGGTGGTATCCCGTGATGCGGATTCCGATCATCGTGGCATTCGTTTTGTTAAGTCTGTCGTTTGTCATGTGGCCACCGCAAAAGAACCTAGCAACGCTGCTTAGCTGCTCAGCGGCCATCATGGCTGCCACCCAGTTCTGGCACGGATTTGGAGGAGGACTCTATATGGCTTGGTTCATTCCATTGGCCTTGCTCACTGTATTTCGTCCCAACCTTGATTATTGCATTGCTTTGGAAGTGGTTCGCCCAACTCGCAAGAAATTGGCTCGCAAGGCTGCATCCAATTCCGAGACCACGGAAGCAGATCCTTCTCAACCACCCGCGTAGAACAGTCGTTTCCTATGGCGATTCCACGGTTCTTGGTCTCGGGGCTACAAAGCAATGCACTTGTGGAACTTCCCGAGGGCGAAGCCAATCACGCTAGTCGCGTTCTCCGTTGCGCCGTAGGCGATGACGTAATACTCTTTGATGGACGCGGGCATGAAGCTGCCGGCATTGTTGCGCTCGTGGACAAACGCTCCGTACGGGTCAATGTAGGCACTATCGAACACTTGCCGCGAGATCATGATGGTCGACTTCATTTTGCGGTCGCATTGCCTAAAGGGGATCGCCAGAAGAACACCATCGAAAAGCTGGTGGAGCTAGGCGTCAATTCGTTGACACCCCTTCAGACCGTTCGGGGCGTCGCACAAGTTACGGAATCGAACTGCGACAGACTTGTACGCTATATCGTCGAGGCATGTAAGCAATGCGGACGCAACCGACTCATGGAGATCTGTCCGCCGGTTGGTATCGAACCACTTATGACCATGGAATCCAGGTCCGAGGTATGGATAGTGCATCCCAGTCGCGCCGGATTGGAATGCATGGGCATTCAAGATGCCAACCGGCTTGCAGCAAGGTCGAAGCCGCAACGCTTGATGTTTCTAATCGGGCCGGAAGGTGGGTTTACGGATGAGGAGGTGCATAACGCAATGTCTTCAGGCGCCAAACTACTATCGTTGGGCGACCGCATCCTCCGCGTGGAAACCGCAGTTGCTGCCGCTGCGGTTTTAGGGGGGTGTTGGTTGGAAAGCTAGCGAGAAGCGGCGTACTCGTCGACATCGATTCGCCCGTCCTTGTTAACATCAAATTTAGCAAAATCCCCCGTAAACTCGCTTGGAGAAAGGCTCCCGTTTCCGTCTTTATCGATGACCTTTAGTTTCTTTTCAGACCAAGCACGCATTCGATCATCAAGTTTGGTTGCAACCGCCGGAGTGCCACCCATTGTCGGCTTTGCAGCCGCCGTATTCGTTGGGCCGGCAGCTGATGACGACGGGACTGATGAAGTGCTTGCGGAACCACTTGATGCGCCGAAGACGTGTCCTTTCTTGACTGCCGACAAACATTCCAGCGCCGTGATCAACCCGTCGCGATTGGTATCGAATAAGAAGAAACTATCCAATGCATCTTGATCCCATTTCTTTCCGGTCTCGCTCATCGAAACCTGATTGTCCAAATCGGTATCATTTCGAATAAACCACTCTGGTAGTCCGGCAGGGCGGTTTTCACCAATGCGGTAGCTGGCACGTTTTTCAAATAGGCCTGGTTTTTCTTTTTCCTTTCGGTCCTCTTCCTTGTCCCGTCGGCGTGTTGACATCGACATGCTGTCGCGTCGAGGTTGCTCCATCGAAACACTCGATGTTCGCCGTCGAGCGTATCGCGATGCCAATTCTTGCAACGAAAGTTTACCGTCCCGATTGCGATCATATTGCATCGGTGAATCCGACCAACGACCCTCCTTGAGCTCGTTTTCATCGAGCACTTGATCGTTGTTTCGATCGTATCGGCGCATTCTTTCTTCTGCTTCTTTGAGATCGGCCTCTTCGATCTTGAGGCTGGGTGCTTCGGCGTTGACTCCAAACCCAGGAATGGGGATCTTCTCGGGTTTCGCGGACGAGAAGCCAGGCACCAAACTGGTTTTCGCGGGTGCCATGATAAAATCTTCTTCGCTGCTACTGCTGCCGCCGAACATGGACCCGCTCCGCATGCGCTGAAACGCTTCGGAAATCGTAGAAATCGGAATCGGTTTGGTGATGTCAATCTTGGGATTGTCCCGTGCAAGCCGGTCAAGCATAAATCGAGCGGGCCCTTGAGCTTCCTCTGGGTCCAACATGCCGTTGCCGTTTGCATCCATGCGGGTGATGAACGAAGACGGGTCAAAACCTCCTCCGCCAAAACCGCCACGATCACCGCCGCCGCGATCGCCACCCCTATCCCCACCTCGGTCACCGCCGCCGCCACGATCTCCTCCTCGATCGCCGCCTCGGAAACTTCCTCCCATCGGCGGCCCTCCACTAAAACCAGGACCGCCGGGAAATCCACCTGGTCCACCGGGAAATCCACCTGGCCCACCCGGTCCACCAAACGGAAAACCTCCCGGAGGCTGAGCCAGACTGGTGACACCCAGGATTCCCACGAGAAGCAGCGCAAGCGATGTGGTTCTGTTCATTTTCGTTCGAATTATCGAGTTTTGACGATTCCTATCGCCTTGGCAGAGTGAACGTCCGACGTAATTCTACCTTTCGGACAAGGAGATTTATACTGAAAACACCACCGGAGGTGGATAGTTTTGAGCCTGAGCCGAATTTATTCGCCACTTGGTGCATTCGCAGGCAATTGGTAGCATCTGCGGCATGAATCTCTCACCCATGATGAAACAGTACGAAGAGGCGAAAGCCGCCAGCGGCGACGCCATTCTCCTCTTTCGAATGGGGGATTTTTATGAACTTTTTCACGAAGATGCGAGAACGGCTGCCCGAGCCCTAGGGCTGACCCTGACCAGTCGCGACAAAGGCGAAAACCCCATTCCAATGGCGGGTTTTCCGCATCATCAGCTCGAAGGTTATCTGGCAAAACTGGTCCGGCAAGGTTTTCGCGTAGCAGTTTGCGAACAAGTCGAGGATCCCGCCACCGCCAAAGGCCTCGTCCGCCGAGAAGTCCAACGGATCGTGACTGCTGGCACCCTCACCGATGAAGCCTTACTCGATCCCCGCGCTGGCAATCTGTTGCTATCGGTCTTCCATCCCAATCCAGGCAAACAAGCGCCTACCAAAGACGTTTGGCTGGGACTTGCGTGGGTCGAATTGTCGACCGGGCGATTCGAGGCGGGTACTTACCCGGCAACGGCTTTGATCGACCAATTGGCTCGTTTGGAACCCGCCGAAGTCATTTTACGCGAAGACGATTCAACCCTCGCCAAAATGGACAACGAGCGCTGGGCCCTCACGCGTCGCCCATCGTGGCAGTTCGGCATCGAAGAAGCTAGCCGCATTCTCCATGAGCATTTTGGGGTTCGCGATTTGGCTGGGATGGGATGGGATACGCAATCCGATCCCAAGGAATCGCAGTCCATGCGTCAGAAGGACTGTTTGGCCATCAGCGCCGCCGGAGCCGCTATGGCTTATTTGCAAGAGACTCAAAAGACTTCGCTCGACCACATCCAACAGCTCCAACCTGCTCGGCTTGTCCGCGCGCTGGAGATCGACTCGGCAACCCGTCGCTCGCTCGAATTGACACAAACCATTCGGACGGCCTCGCGCGAAGGCTCACTGTTGGAAGTCCTCGATCAAACCGTGACATCGATGGGGGCACGACGATTGTCGCAATGGTTAGCCTCCCCTCTCGTCTCAAAAGATCAAATCGAACTGAGGCTTGCTGCCGTCGAAGAACTTGTCGGAGACACTCGATTGCGTACGGCGGCCCGTTCGATGCTCGACGAAGTGTATGACTTGGAACGCCTTTTGGCCCGTGTTGCAACAGGTCGGTCAAGTCCGCGAGATCTGCAACAAGTCGGCCGATCCCTGGTCCAAATTCCAAAGATCAAAGCTCTCCTTGCTGAACGTTCCTCGGCTCGGCTCACGCAATTGCAGCAACGTATCGAACTCTGCTCTACATTGCGTGAGCAATTGGAATCTGCGTTGCAGGACGAGTGCCCGTTGTTGGCTCGCGATGGTGGCTTCATTCGCCCAGGCTACGACGAGCGACTCGACGAGTTCCGACAACTCGCTACCGGGGGCAAAGAGTGGATCGCTCGCTACCAAGCCGAACAGATCCAATTGACAGGTATTCCAAGTTTGAAGGTCGGGTTCACGTCGGTCTTTGGCTACTATCTCGAAATCACGAACACGAACCGAGATCGCGTCCCTCTCAACTACATTCGAAAACAAACACTTAAAAACGCGGAACGGTACATCACTCCCGAACTTAAGGACTACGAAGAGAAAGTTCTATCGGCAGACGATTCCGCCAAGGCGTTGGAGTACCAGCTGTTCTTGGAATTGCGTCAAGCCGTTCACACGCAAACACAATCGCTCCAAGTCAACGCGGCCATCCTCGCGGAGGTGGACGTGCTCGCGTCGTTGGCGGAGTTGGCGGTGAAGCATGCGTATGTTCGCCCGGTCATCACCGACGAGCCGATCTTAGAAATCTATGAGGGACGACACCCTGTCTTGGACTCGACCATGTCCAAAGGGACCTTTGTGCCCAACGATGCGATGATCGGTTCCGAGCACGGACACATCCTGCTCATCACCGGCCCCAATATGGCTGGCAAGAGCACTTATATTCGACAGTCAGCGCTGTTAGTCGTCCTCGCACAGATCGGGAGCTTCGTCCCGGCTCGCAAAGCCACCATCGGGATCGCCGATCGGTTGTTCGCACGCGTCGGGGCCAGCGATGAACTTTCGCGAGGTCAGAGCACTTTCATGGTCGAGATGGTCGAGACGGCTCGTATATTGAACACCGCAACCGATCGGTCGCTTGTGATCCTTGACGAAATCGGTCGAGGTACGAGCACTTACGATGGGTTAAGTCTTGCATGGGCGATCGTCGAGCATTTGCACAACGTCAATCTCTCGCGAACCATGTTCGCGACACATTATCACGAGTTGATCGACCTGCAAAAATCGCTACCTGGAGTTCGCAATTGGAACGTGGCGGTCAAGGAGTGGGACGACAACGTCGTGTTCCTACACCGAATAGTTCAGGGAGGCGCCGACAAAAGCTACGGGATCCACGTCGCGAGATTGGCCGGCGTGCCTCGGCCTGTCAACGAGCGAGCCAAGGAGATCCTCAGCCAGCTCGAAGCCAATCATTTGAACCGCGAAGGTCACCCCAAGATAGCACCCCCTAAGCGTAGATCGGACCACATCCAGATGACGCTGTTTCAATGGCAAGAAAACGAGGTGGTAGAAAAACTGAAGCAACTGGATGTAACGAACATGACTCCTATCGAAGCCATCCAACAACTGGAAGCTTTGCAAAAACAAGCTATCGCAGACAGCGCTGTACGATAACGAACCGTAATTTTAATTTCGCGAGAAGTCGTGTTTTCCAAGGTGTATTCGGATGGCCGGATACCTAACAATTAATCAGCAATCACTGTGAACGAATTCAATCCCCTTTTTTCTTCCAGGTGGCTTCAGCTTTTGTATCCTTGATCTGGGTTGCTCCTGACTTGATTGGATCAACTAACTCTCGACATAACTTGATGTCAGAGCACAAATTTTTGTCGAATCGAGTGATATCGATTGGGGTATTAAGGGAAAACCAGTGAAACTGGACGAAAAAATGAATTTCGTATCGCTTTAGTGGCGGGTTCTGCTCTCCCGTTTGATAATAGTCGGATCTCTTTGCGAGCAAATTCTCAGGTACCCAGCAACCGTTCATTTCGATCCAGTCAACTTCGTGACTATATTCAGGAATAAATGCGTCTTGAGTTCGCGTCGCAAGCTTAAAATTCGTTGGCATCATCGACCGTTTGTCAAAAACGGTGCTCCTAGGTGCCGTCTCTGCCAATCTCGTTTGACCATCCTTTTTTCTAAATTCAACCTCCGCCGAGATGCTGATTGTGCGCGCGTCTTCCACGATCTTTCCCGGCCATCTTCCGGAAGCTCGCGAACCCCGTAGTGCCGCCTCAAACCCACTGTCTGAGTTGTCTGCGACAAACGTTGAGGGAAATTTTTCAAAGCATAAATTGCGAATGTCCACAAAGTCCAACTCACGAAGCGCACTTAGTTGACTAAATCCGATGGCAGCGAGCTTGCCAACAACCCTTCTTGCGAGACGTTCGCCAGCAAAAACAGCAACCGATCGACTTCAAAATCACGCGATCCTTCCATGGCGTCCTCTTGGTCCATGATCACCTCTAAACGACTGCAAGTAACGAAGTATTCAATCCGCATTCGTTTGTACAATAACTCAACCGAGAATGCAAATTGTTCGTATGTGGTTAGCGGGTTCAGCTTAACAATTCAAGCGGATTTTGCTGGAAACGTATTGGGGTAGCAGAATCGGAGGAATGTATTTTGGTCCGATTCCCTCGACCAATTCCTTGGTGTATTTCCCGAAATCAGCGCCCTCTCGTTCGAACGTTGCCCATAATCTGATCAGCACTTCGAATGTCTGCACGCCAAGGGGCGATCGATTGCAACAACCGATCTTTCGCAGTAGCACACCGCCTCGAATCGTTGGCTCGGCCTCGCCCGCACTATGAAAAGAAAAGGGGACGGGTTTAATTGGGATTATGCCTCGTTGGAGAGAAATGTTGACGCAACAAGAGCGTGCTGGATACGCTTGCAGACTTAAATCTGTCGATTCAAGATTTGTTGTTGGAGGGACTCGGTCAGAGTTATCTCAATCAATGTCTTGGTCGCTAAACAGGCGTTGTGTTTGTGCAGAACTTCGTTGTATTTCGGACCAAACGTCGTGTTTAATCCATCCAAAGCGATTGACCAAAAGCTCTTTGAGTTGGGATTCATCCACAGGATTTTTCAAAACGTCGAATAGGTAACTATCTCGTTGTTGTTTTTGATCCGCTCGCATATGCGTTCGAAATCACGGCATCGATCTTCGACAGACTCTCGATACCGATTGATCGTCATTGCACAAAGAGCTCGTGCAAACAAATCTCGCATCTCGGTAACGACATCATCATCATACTCTTCATGAATAATCGTCCAATCAAAGAAGACGAAGTAAACACTTCGGCTTTCCAAGCATTCGAGATCTGCAGTCCACAATGTTTGGACTTCCTATCTGTTCATTCTGCTGGTCACTCATCTTGCTCCCTCGTTGAATTCAATTGTTTGTTCCGTAGTTGATTGAACCGTCGAGTTTTTGGGTAGCTCGAATGCACTAACAACCTCGATGTATCGCTGAGTTTCATCACCCGAAGTGAATTGCCATTTATGGATTGGACCGTCGTGCGTCATGCGTTTTCCAATGTGAATTGGTTGCGTTCGTGCGAGTAGCACACCTGCGTGGATGCAAATCATTCCTCAAGATTTTTACCCGATTCTAGGACCATGAGCCGTGGGACACCAATACTCTAATCGCGGTCGGGTGTTAGCAAATGGGCTTAAAGCTGGAACACTCCAATCAATTCCGTTTTTCTATCGGTGCAGGGTTCGTCCGATGCATTCCAGCACGAACTCGATGATCTCGACGTGCCGAGTCGCCTCAGATAGGTCCTTGCCCCATGTGTACAACCCATGCCGGCGGATCAAGTATCCCCAACACTTTTCTTCTGGATGATCCCTCATGTACCGGTCGACTTGTTGTTGCAATGCGTGGACGCCTACGCGGCATGGGCCGCTTCCACCAGTTGTTATAATTGGAGCTGCGCTTGGTGTGAAACCTTCGTTTGCGGGAGATAAATGACGTGATAGCGAAAAGACTGTTGCATGTTGGAGCCGTGTCATTGCTTGTGTTTGTTTGGGGCATTGCGTTCGTTGACTGGACGCTGGCTTCACCGCAAACCGAGACTGCGTCGAATGAACGTCCGAATATTGTCGTAATTTTTACGGACGATCAAGGGTATGGTGACTTGGGGTGCTTTGGATCGACGACCGTTCGGACTCCTCGCCTTGACTCGCTTGCCAAAGATGGAACGCGATTCACGAGTTTCTATGCTCAGGTAGTCTGCGGTCCGTCCCGTTCTGCGCTTCTTACGGGGCGGTATCCAAATCGAAGCTTGGGATGGTCCATGCCAGAAAGCGAAGTGACGATTGCACAACTGCTTCAAAAAAATGGATATGCAACCGCTTGTATCGGAAAGTGGGACGTTTCCAATCGCGCCGCCATCCTTGAGCGAATGCCCAATGCCAAAGGGTTTGATTATTTTTGGGGAACGCTTGGGGCTAACGACAACGGACGCGTATTGCTCCATGAAAACAACCAATCGTTAAGCGAAACAAGTGATATGGCCAGCCTGACTCGGCTCTACACGGACAAGAGCATCGAGTTTATGAAGCAAAACAAAAAACGTCCGTTTTTCTTGTATTTAGCGCACACCATGGTCCACTCAGTCATCGACGCATCGCCGGAATTTCGCGGTAAGTCACAAGGCGGCCTGTTTGGCGATACGATCGAGGAACTCGATTTCCATTCCGGGCGATTGTTGGATGCCATCGATGAACTCGGCTTGCGAGAAAATACCTTAGTGCTCTTTACGACCGATAATGGGCCTTGGAACAACTTCCGGCAAGAGCTAGAAAAGAAGCATGCTGGTCAAATCGCTTGGGGATCCTCGGGACCGCTGCGGGAAGGCAAAGGTTCAACCTATGAAGGTGGACTGCGTGTGCCGTGCATCGCACGATGGCCTGGTAAAATACCTGCAGGGCGAGTCAATTCAGCCATCTTTGCCACCATCGATTTCCTTCCAACGTTTGCCAAGCTAGCGGGCTGCAGTGTCCCAACCGACCGTCGAATCGATGGAGTCGATCAAACCGAGTTGCTCTTCGGTAAGAACGACTCCGGTGCACGCAACGACTACTTTTATTTTTGCAAGAATGAAGTGCACGGGGTCCGCAAGGGAAACTACAAGCTCCTGCTAGCCGATCGGCGTCAACATTACAACTACGTGAAAGATAAGGGATCCAATCAGGTTGAGTTGTACGATCTCAGCAACGATCTTGGGGAAAAACGAAATCTTGCCGCCGAATTACCCGATGTAGTGCGTGAACTCAGCCAGCATGCGACTTCGATTCCATTTCCGGATGCTGGCCCTGATGATCGAATCGCATCGAATCCTAATTTGGCCAAAGCGGCAATCGCCAAGGACGGTACGCAATTGATCGTCGGCGACTGGGCAGAGCATGGATTCTCGACGGCCAAACGAGATGAGATTCGAGCGGCGTTTCAAAATGGTATCGACAACAAGACCATCCCGGGTGGATCGATGATGATCATCCATCGTGGCGAAGTCGTTTTGCGAGAGTCTTTTGGAGTCGCGGACCTTGGTAGTTCGCGTCCATTTCTGGTCGGATCGCCGTGTCAAATCGCTTCGTTAACCAAGCCGCATACCGCCACGCTCATGGCGATTCTGGCCGAAAAAGGAAAACTCAAATTGGACAGTACCATCGATGTGTACTTGCCAGAATTTTCCAAACTACGGGTTCAAGGCCAAGGGTATGCAAAACGATCGCCGACATTGCGGGAATGCTTATCCCACACGGCAGGATTTGCGGGAAACGATGAGCTAAGACGCAGAGGTCCTGAGCCCTCCCGCCATGAAACGCTTGGTAGTGCAGTGGCAGAGTTGGCAAAGGAGGAGCTGTTGTGCGAGCCGGGAACTAAGTACGATTACTCGCGAGGAGGTTATTTGGTTGCTGGTCGAGTCGCAGAAATCGTGACGGGCAGGACTTTTCAAGACCTCATGCGACGCTACGTGTTGGAGGGTATTGGTGCTGAGATCGCAACGTTTACTCCGTCCGACGAAATACAATCCCAAATCCCAGTTCAATACGATCGATCCGCGCAAGGAATCTTCCCGAGGATTCGCGAAGCGGGTCCGAGGTTCATCAATCCTGGCGGAGGACTAGTATCAACTTTGGATGATCTGGGGCGATTCATGCTGCTGCACCGAAATCGCGGCAAAGTTGGCAATCGCCAATTGATTGAGGCAAACTCGCTTCGAGAACTCTATGTCAAACAACCCGCTACGACGGGTACTGGATATGGCCTGGGGTTCAACATCGTCGCGTCGCGATCGGATGGAACAGCATCACGCATTCGGCATACGGGAGCTTCAGGTACGTTTGCGATGTTGGATTTTGATTCGGATTTCATCGTGATTATCTTAACGCAGATGGACCAGACCAAGATCTTGCCATGGCGCAACCGATTGGTGCAAGCCATTGCCGAACTAGCTCCTCGGTGAACTCGGGCTTCAGTAGGATTGGAAGCATGGATGGATGCAAACGGCTTGCGAAACGAGAAGATACCAAGGGCTGAAACGGCGTTGTGGTTGAAGCA